>CAMWVZ010000045.1 GCA_947177845.1 uncultured Bacteroidales bacterium
TCAATAGAGTTTGCGACTGTAATCCCGCGCTCCGAAAATGGCGCTCCCCACTCGCACGAGGGTGCTTCCCTGCTCCATCGCAATGGGATAATCATCGCTCATGCCCATGGAGATTTCCTTGAAATGCTCCTGCTGTGCGAAATAGCGCGACTTTAGATAATCGAACTCCCGGTGCAGGGATGCAAATTCCTCCCGTATGCGGTGCGTATCGTCGGTGAATGTGGCCATGCCCATTACACCGTCGATGCGCACATTTTTTAATGTCTTGAATTCTTCCGACGCGAGAAACGCATCGGCTTCCTCGCGATTCAGTCCGAACTTGGTTTCTTCCTGGGCTATGTGAAATTGCAGGAGGCAAGGAATGACGCGGTTGTTCTTGGCCGCTTCCTTGTTCACCTCCTTCAACAGGGCGAAACTGTCTATACTGTGAATGAGCGCCACATAAGGAGCGATATATTTAATCTTGTTGCTTTGCAGATGTCCGATAAAGTGCCATTCGATGTCTTGCGGCAAGGCGGCTTGTTTGGCTTTCATCTCCTGCGCCTTGTTCTCGCCGAAAATGCGTTGTCCGGCATGGTAGACCTCGAGGATTTCTTCGGGGGTCTTGTATTTGGAAACAGCCACCAATCGCACGCCCGGCTTGACGGTCGCCGCCACTTTTCTGTAATTTTCCGCTAACATAATTTTTATTAATTTACTTCCCGCACAAACGTCACCTTGATAGCATCGCCGTCTTTCAACGTGCTCATATCGGGAAAAAGAATTCTTTCGCCTACCTGTCCGAGGGTGAAATCGTATTTCTTGCCGTTGCGCACCCGCACCAGATAATTGCCGGCGGCGGGCATGAGTTTCAGGCTGTCGTCCACGCAAAAACCGCCGTCTTCTTTCCAGCACCCGTACATACGGTAGTTATAGCCCAACAAGGTATTCGCTTCGGCCACCTTGCCCTCGGCGAGCAAGCTGCGGATGCGGGTGGAACTCAGTTTCTCATCGGTAATCATCTTCTCGGGAAAACATTCCGCCTCGAAACCGTAGCGGGAAGCCAGCTCCTGCATATTCGCGAAACTGCCGGCACGGTCTTTCCCAAAAGAATGATTGAAGCCCACCACGGCCTTGCGCACCCCTATCGTGCCGACAAGTATGTCGCGGACAAAGGCATCGTAGGGCATCTCGGCCAAACTCCTGTCGAATTTCAGAAACAGCACGTTCTGCAGACCGGCTTTCGCCAAAAGACGGATTTTCTCGTCTTGGGTGGTGAGCAGGCGGAGCCTGTCGGCATAGGCATCTTCCGAGTGCAATACCTGTCGGGGGTGCGGGGAAAAAGTCACCAACAGACTCTCGCCGCCCAAAGCCTTGGCCTCTCCGTCGAGATGCGCAAGGAGCGCTTTATGCGCCAGATGCACGCCGTCGAAAGAACCCACCGTCAACACGGGGTTCTTGACCGGCCTGTAATTCTCTATGCCTTGTATGATATTCATCGTTCTCTAAAAATCCACCGTGATACCGGCCATGAAGCTGAAGCGGTAGGCCTGATAGTCGTTCCACAAATAGTAGCGTTGGCCGATGATGTTGTTCAAATTCAGGAAAGCCGTCATGCGCTTGATGAACCTATATTCCGCACCGAGACTCCAATCATACACGCCCTTGCGGTTCAGCCATACCTCCTTGCCTCTTCGGTCCAAAGCCTTCATACCTGTGGAAATCATCAGGTTGGTGTAGAGCGAAAGCCGGTTTCCCGCCATATTATACTTGAAGGCGATATTGGCCTTGAAGGCGGGCGCGTAGTAGAGGGTCTTCTCGTAGTAGTTGTAGGTGGCGTCGATATGTGCCAAAATACGCTCGTCCCAACGGAAATTGAGGTCGCCGCGTGCTTTCAGGTTGAAAATCTCGCCGGAATACAGAGGCACGAAATCGTTGTAGCCGTAGTATTTGGGATGCATACCGAAATCGTAGCGGTAGTAGTCGAAGGAAAGCATATCCTCCATAAAGTGCGCCGAGGCTTCGATGCGGAAATCGATATGGCGCGTGAAATTTCCCGTCAATCCCACGTAGGCGTTGAATTTATCACGCGTAAAGCCCAAATCCGTAAACAGAAGCGGGTGCAGATAGGGATTAACCGTGGAGATATAGTCCACCGTGTTGCGGCGCACGCCGCCGTCGGTTCCCAAATAGAGCGTCAGGATTTTGTCGATGATATGCAGCCGCAAATCTATCACGGGATTGAACTGAAATTTGGTCTGCTTCTCCACGTAGGGCATCTTGGCGGCATTGTTTCCGAACACATGGAACATCAAGGCCGCATTCAATTCCAAGAATTCATAGGTATAGCGCAGGTCGGGGCCGAATTCCACATGATAGGCGTTGTGCAGTTCGTTGCCGCGATGATAAACCTGCTCGATGCCTTCCGCCCCCTCTTCATACACCCAGGCTCCATCGTTGATGCCATCGCGGAAAGTATTGTCCTCGAAGCGGAATTGCGCACCCAGCGCCAAGGCATCCAAACCCTTGCGCGTATCCATAATCTGCCGCGAGACGCTGCCGCCGGCAATCACGGTGTTTTCGGCCATATAACGCCGCCAGTTCGTCGTATTGAGATTATAATCCACATACGCATCGAAACGTATGTCATCCGCCTTGCGGGCGTTGTCCTTGAAGGTCACCACCCCGCGTGCATTCTGATACCAACGTTTCGGCTGACTCGCGAAATCATCAAACTCATCATTCATGAAAAGGGCGGCAGGTACATATTCCGCATTGTTCACCCCATAGCAGTTCACCAAATTCTGATTATACATCAAGTCCATGTTCACCAGAAACTTATCGGTCATGATGCCCCCTTTCACATGGGCCTCGGTATAGGAGTTATTCGTTTTGAAACGGTCGTAGTCCTTTATGTTTCCGAAGACGGAATGATGACGGAGGAACGCGGCGAACTCGTATTTGCGGTTACGCCCGATGCCGAAATTCAACTCCGCCAAAGGAGAAAACGTCTTATACGAATTCCAGCCCACGCCCAGACGGATGCTGTTGTTCCAAAGCTTGGCGATGGGTTCGCCCAGCATCTTGGCGGCCTTGATGTTCTCCACCGGATAGGAAACCGAATAGGGACGGGAATTAATCTGATAATCCACCAAGGCGGACTGCACCGTCGTGTCTGAAAAGGAGGGACGGAACACGGGTTTGTTCACGCTTCCCAAATTGGGTTGATAGGGTGCCGTAACCAACACTTTCTCGTTGTAGGCTTTCTTATCCTTGGCCGTCTGCACGCCGTCGGACTGCGCCTGCAGCTGCGGGAACGCACCGGCAATCCCCGCAAGAATCACGCACGCTAAACTTCTGTATATCTTCATCTGTACGGATTATCTTTTGTCGTTTTACATGGTGGGAAGCACAAGTTCGCCTTGATCGGAATAGCGTTCTTCGCGCAATTCCTCTTCCTCCCGCAATTCTTCGTTTTCCTTCTGACTTATCATCTCCAATTTGGAGAGGGCGATTTGACGCAAGTCCTCGCCTTGATAATTGTCGGCTATGCTCTGCAAGGTCTGCTTGGCTTGAAGCACGTTGCCCCGCTGGTAATAAATATCGGCCCACAACAGATACACTTTCGCCAAGTAGTAGTCGTTGAGCGAACCGCCGTTGAGATATTCGTAAATGAGGCGTTCGGCTTCATCGTAGAAACCGCCCCGATAGCGCTGTTCCAAAATGGCATAGCAGGCTTCGGACGCATAGTCGGGATTCTTCGACTTGGCTAAGATTTCGTATTGCTGCATGGAAAGTTCCTTTTCGCCGACCGCCGGCGCCGCCTGTGCAATGAAATAACGCGCCTCGTCGCTCTCCACCTCGCTCACGCCCTCCGTACGCAACACATCCAAGGCGGCCGCAATCAGTTCCTTGCTCTTGCCGAGAGCCCTGTAACAACGCATCTTTCCTATCTTGGCCGTGAGCATATCCGCATCGGTGGAAGCCAAGGCCTCCAAGCGGGTGTAATAGCCCAAGGCCGGCTTGTAGTCTTTCTCCGAATAATAGATGTCGGCCAATTTCCGCGCAGAAGGAGCGGCCTGTTCTATCTTCAACTGCGAGAGTTTGGCAAGCGCCCGCTTCAGGTTCTCCACATCGCCCGTCTTTCCTGCGCATTCGGCCACACTCAGCCATGCGTCCACCATAAAGATACCTTCGGGATAGGCGTCCAGATATTTCTTGAAGCCGCTCAAAGCCTGCGCGCAATCGCCGTCCAGATAGAAATTCTCGGCGGCAAGATAGGTGAGCGAATCCTGTTCGCTTTCCTCTATCTTGACGTTGGGAAGTTGCTTCACATAGGCAAAATAGCGGTCTATCTGATTCATGCTCATATAAATATTGCGAATACTGGCCAAGGCCTGCCGGCCTTCTTCCGTGGAAGGACTTGCCTGTGCCACCGCCTTGAAACAGTTGAGCGCCTCGTTGTTGTTGCCCTGATTGAAATAAATCAGCCCCATGCGGGTCTGCGCCAACAGCGCGGCGGGCGAGCCGGGCTGCAAATCGCGCAGTTTCCGATAGTATTGCAAGGCCTTTTCGTTGTCTTCCAGCGTGAGGTAGGTGCCGGCCAGTTCCTGCCAAATCTTGCCTCTGTAGTTGGATTGCGGAAAATTCCGCTCCAAGCCCAACAGGGTTTCGGCTTTCTTCGCATACTGCCCCATGGCGCCGTAGCACAAGGCGGTCTGCAACAGAGGATAGTCCTGAGGGGTGTAGCCCTTCTCCACCGCCGTGCCGTAGGAATTCACCGCCGGTTCGTATTCCTCCTGCATATACAGACAATCGCCCTGACGCACGTAAGCGTCGGCCACCCAGCCCGGCTCGCCCGCAAGCCTCTCCGCCGGCAAATTCAGAAACTCCTTCCAATAGCGCAAGGCCAAAGGATAGTTCACCATTTCCATAGCCGCATATCCCATGGAAAACAAAGCGTTCGGATATTCGGGAAGCGTTTTCGAAATCGAAGCCGACAGGAATTTCTGATAGAATCCCGCCGCCTTTTCGTATTGACCGCCGGAATAACAACACTCGCCCTGCCAATAGTTCGCACGCGCGGTAAGCGCATCGTCGCGGTCGGCTTTCGCCGCTTTTTCAAAATAGTCCAAGGCCGTGCCGTAAGCCCGGCGCAAATAGGCCTCCACACCCTTGTTGAACAGCAGACGCTGTTCGGCGCGGCGAATCTTCTCGCTCGGTTGCGGAATCCGCGCAATGGAGGCCAAGGCGCGGTCGTAGTCTTTGGTGGTCATGTAAAGGTCTACCAAATAGCCGTAGACCCGCTGCCTGTATGCCGAATTCGGATAGCGTTCCAAGAAACCCTCGAACACCGAAATCGAAGACGGATAGGTATTCACGCCCAATTCATAGAGCAACTGCGCATGATAATAGGCGGCATCCTCGGCCATTACCTCGTTGGCATCCTTTATTTGGGAAGCCTGCGCGAAAGCATCCATGGCAAACTTCTTCCTGCCTTGCTGAAGATAGCAATAGGCCAGATGATAGAGCGTGGACTGCTTGAGAACGGGCTCGGGGTCTAAAGGCAACACCTTCTGAAAGAACACCGCCGCCGAATCGTAATAGCCTATCTGATAGTAGCAATAACCCAAGATATAGCAACCTTCCACATCGGGCAAGGTAGCCGAATTCTTATAAAAGGCGTTCATATAGGGAATGGCCCGCCGATAGTCGCCCTGCATATAGTAGGCCTCGCCCAGCAGACGCCCTATCTCGGCCTTGCGCTTCTCGCTGGCCGTCTCCATTAATGCGGGGCCGTCCTCCAACACCTTTTCGTTCTCGCCCAGCATATGCCGGCATTGCAGCATATAGAGCGGAACGATAGCGGACAGGGAGGGGTCGTTTTCGATTTTCTCGAAATTGTCGAGCGCAGTCTGATAGTAGCCCTGCGAATAGAGGATGTAGGCATAGTAGTAGGTGGCGAACACCGTATAGCGGGTATTCTGATCGATAAGCCTCGAGAAATACAACTTGGCGTCGTCGTATTTTTTGGTCATGAAAGCCGCATAGCCCGTGCGGAAATAGTAACGGCTCCGCTCCTCGTTCCGCGTGTCGAGTTCATCGGGATCCACCTTTTGATAGTAGTTGTAGGCCGATTGGTAGCGCGCATAGTTGTATTCGAAATCCGCCAACTGCATATAGGCCTCGTTCACCCGATTGCTTTCGGGATAGGATTCCACAAAGTCGCGCAAGGCCGAAGCTCCGTTCTTGTGATAGAGCAACACATCGCACATCGCCTTGTAGTACATGCATTCCTCGCGCATATAGGCATCGTTTTCGTCCAAGCCCGCCAAACGACGCTCGGTCTGCACGAAAGCGCGCTTGGCAGCCGAATACTTGCCGTTCTGATAGAGCGTCACGCCCATGCGGAACTCACGCCCGGGCTGGTCGTACACCGCTGTATTCTGTGCGTCGAGGCTACCTGCCGCCCCCGCCAGCAGGCCGAGCGACAGACAGAACACGCGCAGGAGATTTTTCTTTTTCATACTCTCTTACCTGTGTTTGAGATTGGGAAAGCGCATCTTATAATCCACACTCACCGCGCCTTTGGTGATATTGTCCAATTTTCTGCGAAGAAAAGACTTGCGCAGCGAACTGAGATGATCCACAAAAGTCTTGCCGTTCAAATGGTCGCATTCGTGTTGCAGAATGCGGGCCACATAACCGTCGTACACCTCGTCGTGCGGCGTGCCGTCTATATCCTGATAGCGGATATGCACCGTCTCGGGGCGCATCACGTCTTCGTGCAGGCCGGGAAAGCTCAGGCAACCTTCTTCAAACGCCCATTCCTTGCCCTCTGTTTCGTAGATTTCGGGATTCATCAAAGCCTTCTTGAAGTCGGCGCACTTGGGTTCCTCTTCGGCAAACGGCGTGGCATCCACCACAATCAACTTAATGGAGAGGCCGATTTGCGGAGCGGCAAGCCCCACGCCGTTGGCGTGCTCCATGGTATCGAACATATCCTCCACAAGCTGCTTGAGGTCGGGATAATCGGGACCTATCGTTTCGGTTTGACGGCGAAGCACGGTATCGCCGTAGGCTACAATGGGTCGAATCATATTCTGGGTTTTTCGTTATCCAACATCTGCATATAGGTCTGCAAAATCAACACCGCACTCATGCTGTCCACCAAGGCCTTGTCCTGCCGCTGTTTCTTGCGCAGCCCCATGTCGAGCATACTCTGATGCGCGATTTTGGAGGTGAACCTTTCGTCCACCCGCACCAAGGGGAGGTTCGGGTAGGCTTTGCGGAAGCGGTTGACGAAAGGGGTGATGTAGCGTTCGCTCTCCGAGGGGGTGTTGTCCATTTGCCGGGGCTCGCCCACCACCACACAGTCCACATCTTCCTTGGCGAAATAGTCCTTCAGATAATCCCACAGCTCCGCCGCCGGCACCGTGGCCAAAGCCGTGGCGATAATGCGCAGGGGGTCGGTCACGGCTACCCCGCAACGCTTCCGTCCATAGTCTATCGCCAAAATTCTCGCCATTTCGCTTTCTGTTTTCGCCTTTGCTCCCGTTGGGTTGGTTTAAGGCATGATGCGCGAATTTAAAGTAAAATCCCAGCCCTTTTCACGCCCCCTCCCCAAGTTTCCAACTTTCGGGTGTTGATTTTGACA
>CAMWVZ010000046.1 GCA_947177845.1 uncultured Bacteroidales bacterium
GCGTGCAGGATGCGGAAGCAGAGTTCGTCGAGCAGGTCGGCGGGTTCCAGCGTGCTCTCCACCCCCTTCGACTTGAGGTCGTATTCCTTGAGCAAGTGGAGGATAAAAGCGGTTTCCTTATAGGAATAGGCACGGGCGCCGCCTTCGTACTGCGACAGGAAGAATGGAGGCACTCCCAAGGCGGCGCTCCATTCCGAACGGGGGGTGCCGCGACGGGCGAGATCGTGTATCTGTATGATTTTCGAAAAGAAACGATACAGTTGAATCATAATCAACGGCAGAGGCGCATTCTTGGGGTTGCCCGCCATATAGAGGCAGATTTTCTTGGTCTGCACGGGATTGCGCGACCCCAAAGCCTTCTCGAGAGTGAATACATTGTATTCCTTGTCGATGCCGATATGGTCGTGGATATGGTCGTCGGTAATTTCGCTCCCTTTGGGCAGGTTGACGAAGATTTTCTGCAATTCGTTGGCTATCTGATTGAGATTGCTGCCTATGGATTCGCACAGCAATCCCAAGGCCGGCGCCGCGATACTGTATCCGTTTTCGGCGATATGGTTCGAAATCCACGGGGCGAAGTCCTTGTCCTTGAGCGGCGCCGACTCGAAACTCATCCCCACCTTGTCTATCAGCTTGAAGACAGCCTTGCGCTTGTCTATCTTCTTGTGCTTGTGACACAACACCAAGCAGGTGGTGGGAATGGGCTTCTTCAGATACTCCTCCACGCTATCCCAGCGGTCTATCACCTGCGCCTCCTTCACGATAATCATTTGGAAAGGCGCCATAACGGGAAAACGCTTGCAGTTGGCTATCACGCCTTTAAGACCCGGTTCCTTGCTCTTCAAATCCTGCCCGTAGAAAACGCTGAAATCAAACTCCTTCTGCATGTCGTCCAACACCTGTTCGAACAGGGCGGTGAGTTTGTCTATATAATAGTCTTCCTCCCCCCACAGCAGGTAGACGGGCGCAAGTTTCGCGCTCTTAATCTGTTGGCTTATCTGGGCAAAGGTTTGGCTGGGCATGGCGTGCACATATTATAGTATACCGATTCCCTGACGGATAAGGGCGATTTCCTCTCCCGTGCAGTCGAGCACGGTGGAGTATTGTATCTTGCCGATGCCTCCGTCTATCACCAAGTCCACATGCTTGTTGTAGCGCTCGTGGATAAGTTCGGGGTCGGTGAGGTATTCGGGTTCGTCTTCGGGAGCATCCAAGGAGGTGCTGAGCAGGGGTTCGCCGAAGGCTTCGAGGATTTGCTGCACCACGGGGTGGTCGGGAATGCGGATGCCTATGGTTTTCTTCTTGCCTTGAAAGAGCCGGGGCACTTCGTGGTTGGCGTTCAGCACAAAGGTGAAGGGGCCGGGAACATGGCCTTTCATAAAGCGGAAGAGGGTGTTGCTCAAAGGGGGCGTGTAGCGGGAAAGGTCGCTAATGTCGCGGCAGAGCAGCGTATAGGAAAGGTCTTTCTTGCCGTGAAGCTTGATTTGGGCCAGACGGTCGAGGCTCTGAATGTTCGACAGGGCGGTGCCGACGGCATAGACGGTGTCGGTGGGGTATACGATCAAGCCTTTCTGCCGCAGGCACTCCACGATATGCCGGGTTTGTTGAGGCCGTAAATCCTGTCCGTAGGTCTTCAGTAGCATAGGGCTTGGTAAAGGGCAAAAAAAAGGGTAAGCTCCTTACATCGCACCGCTACAACCTTCGTACCCTTGCTGCCTTCCGGCCCTGGGGGAGTGGAAGGGAGCTGGTCGTGTAAGACTTACCCGACGGCAAAAGTAGCATTTTTTTTGTTAAGGAGCGTATTCACTATATTTGCATTTGTAAAAAAGGAAGAAACATATGGATATATCTGTGGTGGTGCCTCTGTTTAACGAGGACGAATCCTTGCCGGAATTGGGGGCGTGGATAGAGAGGGTGATGAAGGAAAACGGCTTTTCGTATGAAGTGATTTTGGTGGACGACGGTAGTCGCGACGGCTCTTGGGCGGCGGTGGAAAAACTGCGGGCGTCCAATCCTTGCTTCAAAGGCATCCGTTTCCGCCGCAACTACGGCAAGTCGGCGGCCTTGCAGATGGGTTTCGAGGCGGCGCAGGGCGATGTGGTCATCACCATGGATGCCGATATGCAGGACAGTCCCGACGAAATCCCCGCTTTGTACAAAATGATTAAGGAAGATGGTTTTGATGTGGTTTCGGGCTGGAAACAAAAGCGTTACGACCCTATCAGCAAGACCGTTCCCACCAAATTGTTCAACTGGGCGGTGCGGCGCATGTCGAAAATCTACCTCCACGACTTCAACTGCGGCCTGAAAGCCTATCGGCACGATGTGGTGAAGAGCATCGAGGTGTATGGCGAGATGCACCGTTTCATTCCCGTCATCGCCAAGTGGGCGGGCTTCGGGAAAATCGGAGAGAAAGTGGTGCAGCACCGCGCCCGCAAATACGGAACCACCAAGTTCGGCATGAACCGTTTCGTGAACGGTTTTCTCGACCTGCTCTCCCTGAGTTTTGTCGGCAAGTTCTCGAAAAAGCCCATGCACTTTTTCGGCAGCTTGGGGCTGTTGCTCTTTGTGTTGGGTTTCATCGCCGCCATTTGGCTCGGCGCGCAGAAAATATGGTGTCTGCGTCACGGCGTTCCCGCTCCTTTGGTAACTTCCTCGCCTTGGTTCTATATCTTCTTGGTGTTTATGCTCATGGGCCTGCAACTGTTTTTGGCGGGCTATATGGCCGAGTTGGTGGGCCGCAATTCCCCCACCCGCAACACCTATCTCGTTTCGGACTATCTGGGGCTGGAAGCGCCCTGTAAATCGGAAAGGGAATGAGACGGCAGGGTTTCTTCGCGACAGTTCTCGTGTGCGCCTTGCTCGCGCCTGCGTCCGCTTTTGCATCGTCTGTGCCCGACAATATAAATAAGGTGGATGCCAAGGGACGCAAGCAGGGCGTGTGGAGCAAGACCAATCCCGCATCGGGCGTGCGCTACGAAGGTGTTTTTAAGGACGATATGCCGCAGGGCAAGTTCCTCTATTGGAACAAGGGCGACACTTTGGTTTCCGAAGCCTTCTATTTCCGTGGGGGCTATGCTTCCTTCAACCGTTTCTTCTATCCCGACGGCGGGGTTATGGCCGAGGGCTATTATTTGGAGAAGCAGAAAGACAGCCTCTGGAAATATTTTTCCACCGACGGGCGTTTGCTCAAGGAAGAGAGTTTCGAGAGGGGTTTGTTGAACGGTGCGTTGAAAATCTACGATTCGGCGGGGCAAATTCTGCAACGGCAGACGTGGTTCCGAGGGCTTCGCAACGGGGATTGGTTCGAGCACGATGAAAACGGCTACCAATCCTATGCCTATAAACTCAATCTCACCCACGGGCCCTATCACGTGCGCTATCCCGACAGCACCCGCCATATAGAGGGTTTCTACGAAGACGGGCGCAAGCAGGGGTTGTGGCGTTTCTATCTTCCGGACGGCACCTTATATAAAGAGGACACCTATCAGGACAACGTGGTGCGCAAACGCACGATTTACCTCAAGATAGAGGGCGATTTGCGGGCGGTGGACATCGACACGGTGGCCTTGGTTCTGCGGGCGCCGAAGAACGGACAGGCCGAGATTTCCACGCTTTCGGGCGCGCGCCTGCTGTGCGATGCAAGTTTTGAAACTGTCTGCGGCATTTTCGACACCGAGCGGTTTTTCTATGCCAACAAGAGCACCATGGTTTCGTATGCGGTGGTGAACGATTCCTTGTTGCGGGAGGTGATGCCCGAAAAAGCGGCGAGCGACCTCTACGACGGACAGGCGGACGAGGCGGCTTTGGAGGGAGGAAACGCTTCCGTGCGTCCTCTGCGTCTGCCCCTGACCGTCAAGACGGCCTTTCCGGTTTTTTTGGATGCGGACGGCATGGAGGTGTTGCGTCATGCGCTCGACGACAGAAACGTGGAGGCGGAATAAGGCGTTTGCTCCCGATTTTGTTTTTTGAAAAAAAGACGTACCTTTGCAACCCTCTACGAGAGTAGGCCTGAGTGGCGGAATAGGTAGACGCGTTGGTCTCAAACACCAATGAGGTAAAACTCGTATCGGTTCGATTCCGATCTCAGGTACTTTGTATCCCTTTCCAAGGGAAAACAAGAGAAATAAAGAGTCAAAGAATCAACACTTTGACTCTTTTCTTTTTTTACTCTTACTTATCTTTTTTACCTTTGTTTTGTCGCTTCTGGCCACCTGTTGGCCACCCAAAAAAGCCCTTTTCTTGTTAACCGAAAACAACGGAAAACAAGAGAAAATAAACTGACTAATAATTTGTTGTGGTTATTGCGATATGAAACAGGAAAAAAGTACATCAACAGGGAAAACGTATTGCGTAAGCAAAGATGCAACGGAAAACCCTAAACTTATGGCAAAAGAGTTGGCCAATGGGCGGGATAGTCTGTTTTTGGAGTACTATTGGGGGTGTCATACAGAAGTGAATGAACTTACAGGAAAGGAAGTCATAAAGAAAGACCGTCAACGCGAGTATCTAAGTCTATATCTATGGCGCGCTCCGAGAACGTCAGAAGAACGGCAAGAGAATAAGGATACTCTGCTGTTGGCAAAAAAGATAAGGTTCGAGAGAGGCCAACAGATGTTGGAAGACACGCAAGGATATAGGCTTAAGATAAAGAGCGAAGCCATAAATTTTATTGAGTGGTGTCGCTCCTATTGCAATAGTTACACCAAGAAAGATAAGCGCGTCATCAGTCTGTCCATAGATAGATTTGTGGATTTTCTGCGAGAGACCCCCGAATATGAAAGATTTTCGGTTCGGATAACGCCCAATATGGTAACGAAAGAGATGATGGTTAAGTTTGTCGATTATCTTCAACAAAGAAGCCGGGGCGAGGGGGCGCATACGCTCTTTTTGCGTTTCAAGAAGATTGTCAAGAATGCCGTAGAGAAAGATGTGTTTGTGCGGAATCCCTGTGACGGGATTGTTATAAGGGTGGATAAGAACGCCATTAAGAAAGAAATTCTTTCGCAGGACGAAATCTTACGACTGATAAATACGCACTATTTACACGAGAATACAGAAATCCGGAGGGCTTTTATTTTCAGCCTTTATACGGGGTTGCGGTTTTGTGATGTGAACCAATTGATGTTTGCCAATGTAGATATGGCAAACAGAATGTTGCGATTTGACCAAAGCAAGACCAAGGGGCACAGCAATGCGAGTATGGTGCAGATTCCGCTTTCCGATACCATTTTAAAATTGATAGGTACATCTTCCGAAGGGGACAGAGAACAAACGATTTTCAACCTGCCGAGCCATACAATGTGTTTGAAAGCCCTGCGAAGGTGGGTAAAGAATGCAGGAATAGACAAACATATAACCTGGCATTGCGCTCGGCATTCGTTTGCCGTCAATATCCTTAATAATGGAGCAAACATTAAGACCGTTTCAAGCCTGTTGGGACATAGTGGATTGCAACATACAGAAAAGTACACGAGGGCTGTCGATGCCCTAAAACAAGCGGCTATTGAGAGCCTGCCCTCACTCGATATTTAATCAAGAATCGGTTTAGTTTAGTATAGGGGGTATATATATAAGGACTAGACTAAACTTGTTCTTGTGCGGGAGCGCAGGAGTCCGACCGACCTCATTACCCAAAAAAATGCCTGCAACTTTTAATTTTTTTTCTTTCTGTTCTTCAATACTTTGCAGGCCTTGTTCTTCACGCGATGTAAAATCTGTGAAAATCCTGTAAAGCCTGTCTACCTTCTTGATTACCTTGCTTTCACATATTCCCCTTATCATTGCATTTGTCAATCGATATGTTTAACCCATAAAAACAAATACAATGAAAGAAAATGAAAATTTTACCACTCAATCAATTGGAATCAAGAAGATTCTGACAAGTGAGGAAGCGGCCGCTTATATGGGCATTTCTCAAAGCACCTTGTACAAACTGACAAGCAGTCGGAGTATCCCCCATTTCAAACCCCGAGGCAAGATGTGTTACTTCGACAGGGAAGAACTAGAGCATTGGTTACAGAGAAACCGCATTTCCACTATGGAAGAAATCAATGATGAAGCACAACGGAGGTGTAGTTAATGGTTCAAATACAAGTAGAAATGGATAGAAATGCAAAACCGCTTACTCCCGGCCAGGCAATAGCGATGTGGAAAGCCTCTCGTTTTAACTTTTTGGAAGAATTTGAAAATGAACCTGAAATGTTGAGAATAGGTAATTCAGTAATCGGTACGCTTGGAAATTTCAGCACATCTATCGGAAAGGCAAAGAGTAAGAAATCATTTAATGTTTCTTCCATTGCGGCGGCCGCCCTTAAAAATGGAACAGTTTTGAATTACACTGCTAGCTTGCCCGAAAACAAAAGAAAAATTCTTTATGTAGATACCGAACAAACCCCCTACCATTGCCAAAAGGTAGTGAAGCGCATATTGCGTTTGGCGGAACTCCCGATAGATAGAGAGCCTGAAAACTTTGAATTTCTCTTGTTGAGAAGATACATACCGGAAGAACGTATCGAAATAGTTAAACAGGCTATTTATGGAACGGATAACTTAGGTTTAGTGGTTATTGATGGAATAAGGGATATGGTAGAAAATATTAACGACCCCGGAGAGTCAACCCGTATCATTTCTACTCTGATGACTTGGACAGACGAGAGGCAGATACATATACATACTGTTATTCATCAAAATAAGGGAGATGGAAATGCCAGGGGGCATATCGGTACAGAATTGTGTAATAAAGCAGAAATTGTCCTGGCGTTGGAGAAAGATGAACGAGATAACGATATAACTGTTATTAGGTCTGACAAGTCAAGAGAGAAGGATTTTGAAAGTTTTGCATTCCGAATCAATGAAGACGCACTGCCTGAATTAGTTGAAGATTATCTATTTACAGAGAACGACACATATCGGCCGAGAAAAGAAAAATTTAATCCCTACGAGGATATTACAGAACAGCAACATAGAGAAGCGTTGTCAGCCACATTCGAAAATCAAAATGGATATGGATACGGCGCACTTCAAGATGAGTTGCGAGAATCGTATAAAAATATCGGTTTGATTCTTGGTCAAAACAAAGTAAAGGCTCTTATAACGATGCTCAAAAACAAAAGAATGATAGTAAAAGGTAACGATAATAAGTATCGCTATAACTCGAATTTTTACTATTAAAATAGTTAACCATACCAACGGGGACACCCTTTTCAAGGGTTAAGCTCACTTAAACTA
>CAMWVZ010000047.1 GCA_947177845.1 uncultured Bacteroidales bacterium
GAAAAGGACCCGTGGCTGTGGCCTATGGCGGACCGCATCGAGAAGCGGTACAACGACTATGTGCAGACCAAGTTGTGGATTGAGCGGGCGTGGGGCAGCCTCTATGATTTCGCCTCCGCACATCACTACTTCGGGCTGCATTTCGATGCCGCCGCAAGGAAATGGACTTTCCGGGAGTGGCTGCCCCACGCCCGCCACGTCTTCCTTACCGGCGACTTCAACCTTTGGGACCAAACCTCCCACCCCCTGCACCGCGTGCAAAAAGCCGACGGACCGTTCGGCAACATCGAAGGGGTGTGGGAAATCGAAATCCCCGCGTCTTCCGCTCCCTCCCTCACCCACCTCTCCCGCTATAAAATCTACGTGCAGGACTGCAACGGCAAATGGGCGATGCGTATGCCCGCCTACACTTTCCTTACCCAACAGGACGAAACGAACAAGGATTTCTGTGCCGTGGTGTGGCAACCCGAGAAACCTTTTCCTTGGCGCGACGCCGCTTTCCGTAGCCCCGATTTTTCAAAAACCACGCCCCTTATCTACGAAGCGCATATCGGCATGGCGCAAGAGCGCGAAGGAGTGGGCACCTACCGCGAATTCACCGAAAAGGTATTGCCCCGCGTCAAGGCCGGAGGCTATAATGTGTTGCAGTTGATGGCCGTGGCCGAACACCCCTACTACGGCAGTTTCGGATATCATGTGTCTAATTTCTTCGCTCCCTCCTCGCGTTTCGGCACGCCCGACGACCTGCGTTCTTTGGTGCAGGAAGCGCATCGGGCGGGCATCAGTGTGGTGATGGACGTGGTGCACGCGCACTTTGTAAAGAATTTCAACGAAGGGCTCGACAAGCTCGACGGCACCGACGACCTTTACAGCTATGGAGCACAGGCGGGTACACACCCGCATTGGGATTCGCGCATGTTCAACTTCTCGCGCAACGAGGTGAGGCAATTCCTGCTTTCGAACCTGCGCTATTGGGTGGAGGAATTTCATTTCGACGGTTTCCGCTTCGACGGTGTTACGGCCATGATTTATTTTCACCGGGGCTACACAGATAATTTCGGCACCTACAAAAACTATTTCGGTGACCAAGTAGATAACAACGCACTCATTTATTTGAGTTTGGCAAACGACCTCATCACCACGCTCAAACCCGAAACACATCTGAGCATGGCCGAGGAAGTGAGCGGTATGCCGGGTATGACCGCCCCGACCCAAGAGGGCGGCATAGGTTTCAACTACCGTCTTTCCATGGGCATTCCCGACTTTTGGATTAAGCTCCTCAAGGAACGTCAAGATGAAGATTGGGTGATGACGGAATTGTGGAGCACCGTGAACAACCGCCTTGCCAACGTGCCGCAAATCGCCTACGCCGAGAGCCACGACCAAGCTTTGGTGGGCGATCAGACGCTGGCTTTCCGTTTGATGGGCGCCAAGATGTACGATGCCATGACCACCTTGCGCAACGACCCTGTGGTGGAGCGCGGCATCGCCCTGCACAAGATGATCCGCCTGTTTTCGATGTTCGTGGGCGGGGAAGGCGGCGGTTGGCTCACTTTTATGGGCAATGAATTCGGACATCCCGAATGGATTGATTTTCCGCGCGAAGGAAACGGTTGGTCGTATCACTACGCCCGCCGACAATGGTCTTTGGCCGACGACGGTCTGCTCCGCTACCGTTTCTTGCAGGACTTCGACCGTGCCATGCTGGCCTTGGCCGCGAAAATCAACCTGCGCACCTGCGATTTCGCATGGTTGCTCCACATCGACGAAGAGGGAAAGACGCTCGCTTTCGATGTGGCGGGCGACTATGTCTTCGTGTTCAACTGGCACCCCGTGCAAAGCACGCCGAACTACGAAATTCCTGTGCGGCGCGAGGGAAAATACACCTTGCTCCTTGGCAGCGACGATACGTCTTTCGGAGGCTTCGGACGGGTGGCGCCGGGGGGCGAATACTTCACCAAGAACGGTAAGCTTTCGCTCTACAATATCAACCGCGCTGCACAAGTTTTCTATCGGGTGGACTGAAGCCGCTCCGATTACCGAAAATAGACTAAATTTGCCCGATTTTTCAACAACTCCATGGCGAAAACGAAAGTAAAAACCGCTTTTTTCTGCAGTAATTGCGGCGCACAATCGCCCAAGTGGGTGGGACGTTGCCCCGCCTGCGGGGAATGGAACACCTATACCGAAGAGGTGATTGAACGGGAAAGCCGCTCCAACGGCTGGAACACCCCCGCGACAGCCTCTCGGAAGGGCTCCAAGGAATCCCGTCTCGTGCGCGACATCCAAACCGAAGAAATCCAACGCATCGACACAGGCAACAACGAACTCAACCGTGTGCTGGGCGGAGGTTTGGTGCCGGGGTCTTTCGTGTTGGTGGGCGGTGAACCGGGCATAGGCAAATCGACCTTGATGTTGCAGGTGGCCTTGCAGATTCCGCACGGCAAGAAAGTGCTTTATGTGAGCGGGGAGGAAAGCGCACAGCAACTGCGTATGCGGGCCGAGCGCCTGGGGCTTACCGATAGCGGCTGCTTCATTCTCACCGAAACCGACATGGACGAGATTTTTGCCCAGACGCAAGCCGTCCAGCCCGATATTTTGGTGGCCGACTCCATTCAAACCCTCACCTCCTCCACCATAGAAGCCTCGGCGGGCAGCATCTCGCAAATCAAGGAATGCGCCGCCCTCTTCCAACGCTTCGCCAAAGAAACGGGCACCAGCGTGTTCGTGATAGGCCACATCACCAAAGACGGCAATATCGCAGGGCCAAAGCTTCTGGAACATATCGTCGACACCGTTCTGCACTTCGAAGGCGACCGCAACTACGGCTACCGCATCCTGCGCTCGGTGAAGAACCGTTTCGGGAGCACCAACGAAATCGGCATCTACGAAATGCAGAACAATGGTTTGCGCGAGGTGAGCAACCCGAGTGAAATCCTGCTCTCGCAACGTGAGGAAAACCTCAGCGGCACGGCGGTGGCGGCCACTTTGGAGGGTCTGCGCCCCATGATTGTGGAGGTGCAGGCATTGGTGAGCCAAAGCGCCTACAACGTGGCGCAACGCTCGGCCACGGGCTTCGACATACGGAGGCTCAACATGCTCTTGGCGGTGCTGGAAAAACGCTGCGGCGCCAAATTGGCACAGAAAGACGTGTTCATCAACATAGCCGGCGGTCTGCGGGTAGACGACCCCGCCATCGACCTGGCCGTTATCGCCGCCGTGTTGAGTTCGGGTCAGGATACGCCGCTCAACCCCAAGGATTGCTTCGCCGCCGAGGTAGGCCTCACCGGTGAGATACGCCCCGTCAGCCGCCTCGAACAACGCTTGGCCGAAGCCGAGAAATTAGGTTTTGAACGTGTGTTCGTTTCCAAATACGGGCTCAAGGGAATTCCTCCCAAATACAATTCGAAAATCGTGGCGGTGGGAAATCTCTTCGAGCTGTTTCAAAAAATATTTTCCGAAAAATGAAAATCTGCACCACCAAAGACGAATTGCGCCGGAGTTTGAGCGCCTTGCGGAAAGGCGGGAAAAGCGTAGGCTTCGTGCCCACCATGGGCGCGCTCCACGAGGGACATGCCTCGCTCTTCAAGACCGCCCGCCGCGAGAACGATATATTTGTGGCGAGCGTGTTCGTCAACCCCATCCAGTTCAACAATCCCGACGACCTCAAGAACTATCCCCGCGATTTCGGGGCCGATACCGAAATTCTGGAAGAAAACGGCTGTGATATTGTGTTTCACCCCTCTCCCGAAGAAATGTATCCCGAGGGAAGCAAGCCCGCAACCTACTCTTTCGGCGCTTTGGAAAGCGTTATGGAGGGAGCGCGGCGCCCCGGACACTTTGCGGGCGTAGGCGTGGTGGTGGGTATGCTTTTCGAACTCACCGAACCCACACGCGCCTATTTCGGCGAAAAAGACTTTCAGCAGGTGGCCGTAATCCGCGACTTGGTACGGCAAATGGGCATAGACGTGCAGATTGTTTCCTGCCCTATCAAGCGCGGTGAGGACGGTTTGGCACTGAGCAGCCGCAACGCCCTCCTCACTCCCGAAAACCGCGCCAAAGCCCCCTTTATCTACGCCACGCTTTCGGCAAGTGCGGAAATCGTGAACGCGCATCCGCAGACAACTTGCGCCGACATCAAAAAATTCGTGGAGGAAAGAATCGCCTCGCAAGCCGAAATGGAATTGGAATACTTTGAAATTGCACATCCCGACACCCTGCAGACCGCCCCGGCCGACGCCCCGGCTCGAGGAAATGTAGGTTTTATCGTGGTGTGGATGGGCAAAGTTCGCCTTATCGACAACATACGTTATTAAAGAAACCATGAGCGAAAATCAAACGGATATAGCCTTCAACGCCGCCGAATACAGCGACGATGCCATAAAGACCCTCAAGTGGAACGAACACATCCGTCTGCGCCCCGGTATGTATATCGGAAAGCTGGGCGACGGTTCGAGTCAGGACGACGGTATCTACGTGCTTCTGAAAGAAGTGGTGGACAACGCCATCGATGAGTTTGTCATGGGCAACGGAAAGACTATCGAAATCACCTTGAAAGAGAATACCGTTACCGTGCGCGACTACGGGCGCGGCATTCCTTTGGGCAAGGTGGTGGCCTGCGTGTCGGAAATGAATACGGGCGCCAAATACGACTCCAAGACCTTCAAGAAATCGGTAGGTCTGAACGGGGTGGGTACCAAAGCCGTCAACGCGCTTTCGAGCTGGTTTTTGGTGGAAAGCGTGCGCGACGGAGAGAAAAAACGGGCCGAATTCCTCAACGGTGCACTCGAAAAAGAAGAGTTGGTGAAGACGAACGAACGCAACGGCACCCGCGTGAGCTTCATCCCCGACGAACAGATGTTCGGCAACTATCACTTCATCGAAGACTATGTGGAGGCGATGTTGTGGAATTACGCCTATCTCAACAAAGGCCTCACCATTCAATACAACAAGAATAAAATCAAGAGCGAAAACGGTCTTCGCGACCTCTTGATAAGCCGCATGGACGGCAATCCCCTCTACCCTATCGTGCATATCGAAGACGAGGATTTCGAATACGCCTTCACCCATGTGGATAAATTCTACGGCGAAGAGTATTACAGTTTTGTGAACGGACAGCACACCACGCAGGGCGGCACGCATCAAAGCGCGTTCCGTGAGGCTTTCGCCAAAACCGTCAAGGAGTTCTACAAGAAAGACTACGACACGGGCGACATCCGCACGGGTCTTATCGCGGCGGTGAGCGTCAAGGTGATAGAGCCTGTTTTCGAGAGTCAAACCAAGACCAAGCTCGGCTCCGTTTATATGGATAACAGCGAGGAAGCCCGCAAGGCCGACAACCGCGAGACGTTGCGCAACTATGTGATGACCTCGCTCAAGAAAAACCTCGACGACTATCTGCATATCAACGGCGATGTGGCCGAAGCCATGCAGCGCAAGATTATCGAAAGCGAGAAAGAGCGCAAGAGCATGGCCGACCTCAAGAAGATAAGCCGCGAAAGCGCCAAGAAAGTGAACCTGCACAACCGCAAGTTGCGCGACTGCCGCATTCACTACGATACCAACCACGATTTGCGTCTGCAAACCACTTTGTTCATCACCGAGGGTGATTCGGCCACGGGAAGCATCACCAAGAGCCGCGACGCCAACACGCAGGCCGTTTTCTCGTTGCGCGGAAAGCCGCTCAACAGTTTCGGACTGAGCCGCAAGATTGTATACGAAAACGAGGAGTTCAACCTCCTGCAGGCGGCCTTGAACGCCGGCGACGACATCGAGAACCTGCGCTACAACAATATCGTCATTGCTACCGATGCCGATGTGGACGGTATGCATATCCGTATGCTCCTGCTCACGTTCTTCCTACAGTTCTTTCCCGACATCGTGAAGGCGGGGCATCTGTATATCCTGCAAACACCGCTTTTCCGCGTGCGCAACAAGCAAAAGACGTTCTATTGCTATAACGAGGACGAACGCGCCCAAGCCATAGAAACGCTGGGCGGAAAGCCCGAAATCACCCGATTCAAGGGTCTCGGCGAGATTTCGCCCGAGGAGTTCAAGGTGTTTATCGGCCCGCAGATGCGCCTCGACCCTGTCATCATGAAAAAAGATCAGGGAATAGGCGAAGCCATGGAATTCTTTATGGGAAAGAACACGCCCGACCGGCAGGGTTTCATCATGGAAAACCTCCGCACGGACATAGACGTGGATTAGAAGGGAAGAACGCGCTTAGTTCACCACATTGACGGGTTTGCCCGCAAAGAAGCTGATGATGTTGCCGAGAGCCTCCGCGCTCGTGGCCTCGCGCGTTTCGTGGGTGGCGGTGCCGATATGCGGCACCAAGACCACATTCGACAACGTATAGAGTTTTTCGTTCACCACGGGTTCCTTTTCGAACACATCCAATCCCGCCCCCGCGATTTGGCCGCTTTCCAAGGCCTCCGCCAAAGCCGCCTCGTCTACCACGGCACCCCTTGCTGTATTAATAAAAAAAGCGGAACTTTTCATCTTCTTGAATTCTTCCTCCCCTATCAAGTGCGTGTTCTGTGCGTTGAGCGGCACATGCACGCTCACCACATCCGCCTGCGCAAGCAGCGTATCCATATCCACCCGCCTGTATCCCGGCACTTCGGTATGGCGGTTGCAATACATCACATTCATGCCGAAAACCTCGGCTTTCTTGGCCAAATTCTGCCCGATACGCCCCATTCCGACAATGCCGAGCGTCTTGCCCTCCAAGGTGTGGCCGAGCGTGTCGGTTTTCCACAAGGCTTCTTTCTGCAAGCGAATCTTGATGTTCATCTCGCCGATGCGGCGGCAGACGGCCAGCATCAAGGCCATGGCGTGTTCGGCAGTGGGATTGCAGACCGCCTTGGGAGTATTGGTCACGGCAATGTTTTTGCTGCGGGCATAGGCCACGTCGATATTGTTGAAACCCGCCCCGAAATTGGAAATCAACTTGAGGTTACGCCCGGCATCGATTACTTCGTTGGGCACGGGGTCGGTGAAAAACGAAAGCAAGGCATCGTAGTCGGAAATCAACTCCCGCAGACGTTCGGGGTTAAACTTGTCCTGTCCCTCTTCGGGAAAAGTGAGCGTCCAATCGGCCGGCACATTGGCGAAAGGCGACCGCGGAATCTGGTGGGCGATAAGTATTTTCATCAAC
>CAMWVZ010000048.1 GCA_947177845.1 uncultured Bacteroidales bacterium
GCCGACGAGAAGAACTGCACGAAAAGCAATCCCGCCACCGAATTCCACAGGCCGGGGCCCCAAATCCCGAAAGCAACCGCTGCCGTGATATTCGAAACCACCAGATAGCACAGAACGGCTGCGCCTATATACACGCCCGTCTGCTTCCATGGCGAAAACTCCCGAAATCTGCCGATAGCTTTCATCTTGCTCTTTTCGAAATCCGAGCGGCAAAGGTAAGGCGAAAAATTCTTAAATTCGCAGGTGGCATCAAAGCCAGGAAGAGATGAAAAGAAGCAAAATCCTATTTCTTGTGACGGCGGTGACCGTATATTTGGCTTGTGGCTCCGTTCCGGCGGCGGCTCAGCACGTGGGCGTGGGAAAATGGCGCACGCATTTCGCGCCAAGTGGCATGTTCAAGATAGTCAAGCAGCATGATCTCGTCTATGGAGCCTCTACGAAAACGCTCTACAGGGCCGATACCCGCGACCGTACTGCCGGACCTTTCGGCAGGGGGGAGGGCTTGAGTCAGGTGGGCATCTCGGCTTTGGCCTACAATCCCGACTACGACGTGTTGATTGTGGGTTATTCTAATGGCTACGTGGATTTGGTCTACGGTTCGGATGTGTTTCCCCTCGACGATATTTTCGAGAAAGACATGGGCACCGACAAAAGGGTAAATGCTATCTATACCGAAGGCCGCTACGCCTATCTCGCTATGGATTTCGGCGTGGTGGTGCTGGATCTGCGTAAAGGAGAAATCAAGGATACCTATCAAACCATCAATGCACAAGGTTCTTACGATGCGGTTCGGGATGTGCTGATATTCCGGAATGCCTTCTATCTCTTGTTGGACTCGTGCATCAAGACCGCTCCCGTCAACGCGCCCAATCTCAACGATTATTCGGTTTGGAAAACCGATACCTGCATGGGGAAAAATCTAATGTCTATGAGAACGTTGTGGGGTGGGGTGATGATAAAACACGAAAAAGGTCTGTTGTGGGGTGATGCGCAGACGGGCTGGAGGCCTCTGGCCTTTTCCGCAGAGAATGCGCGTCCGCTTTTTGTGGATGCCGATGGGGAACATCTGTTTTTAGGTTTGCAGGATACGCTTTCGTGGAACAGGTGGGTGGAGGTATGGACGGATACTTCCACGCGCTTGTTTTCCACCGATGGATTGAACATTTATACGCCTTCGGCGGCCATGGTGGACGAGGAGGGAAAATTGTGGACGGGCACGAGCGGGGCGTTTATCCGGATAAATATGCAAAAGAAAGAGATAGAGCATATATATTATTGTGGGACAGCCCCTGCTTTCGATGCGTCTTATTCCATAAACAGCTCCAACGATAAATTGTTGGCCTGCTACGGTGGTTATACGCAGATTTATGCCCCGGTAGGAAGACAGTTTCTATTCTCGTATTTGCAGAATGACAGGTGGAAAACGTATCATGCAGGTAGTTATACTCCTCCCATGTCGGTTTCTTCGGCGGCCTTCGCCGTGGAGGATCCCCGGGTGGCATCCCGCTTTTACGTGGCTACTGCGCAGAATGGGCTCGTGAAGTTGGAGCCGGATTCCTACACAATCTATAATCCCGACAATTCGCCTCTGGAATGGAACAATGAGTTGCACAGCGACTGTCGCCTGACGGGTTTGGGCTTCGACGCTTCGGGCGATTTGTGGATAGTGAACAATTTGGCGGATAAGTCCCTGCATGTGTTGCACCGCAATGGAGACTGGCATTCCTACGACTTGCGCACCTTGGGTTATGATGTGTCGCGGGTGGGCGATCTGTTGGTGGATTATTGGCAACACAAGTGGGTGACATTCAATCATTCGGGCGTGGCTGTGCTCGAAACCGACGGAAGTTCGATAAAGGGGCTCTCGGTGGATATGAATTACGGCAACGATTTGGAGACCAATCGTGTGTGGTGTATTGTCGAAGACCAGCTCGGACATCTTTGGTTCGGCACCGACAGGGGCGTGAAAATCATCGACCAACATGCCCGCATGTTCGAATCTCCGCGGGGCGGATATACGTCGGTGCCCGTAAAAACCATAAAAGTGCCTGTCGACGGCTATCTGATGGAACTGCTCAAAGACGATCAGGTGACGGCCATCGCTGTCGACGGAGCTAACCGCAAGTGGTTGGGAACGAGTGAGAACGGTTTATTCTTGGTATCTGCGGACGGTATGGAGGAACTGGAACATTTCACCACCGACAACTCCCCCTTGCTTTCGAATTCGGTGAGCAATCTGGCTATCGACAACCAAACCGGCGAACTCTTCATTTCGAATGAAGTGGGTTTGATTTCCTATCGCGGCACGGCCACGTATACCAAGGATTTCGACAAGAAGGAAGTGAAGGCCTATCCCAATCCCGTGCGTCCCGGCTACGAGGGGCTCATCAGCATCAAGGGCTTGCCCAACAACGCCTTGGTGAAGATTACCGATACCAAGGGCAATCTGATTTATCAGGCCAAGGCCACGGGCGGACAGCTTTCGTGGAACGGCTACAGTATGCAGGGAAAGAAGCCCGACAGCGGCGTTCTGTTCGTGTATGCGGCCGGAGACGATAAGTCCGAAAGGGTGGTCTGCAAAATCTTTTACGTGCGATGAGGGTTTCGGGCAGAGGGGTAGTGGTCCGTTCGCTGCCATACGGCGACAGCCGGCGGATTGTGAATATCTATACGGAGGAAGACGGTATGCGGGGCTTTATCGTGCGTATGCCGCGCAAGGCGGGCGGCAAGGTGCGCGCTTCGTTTTTCTTTCCCCTCTCCCAAATAGAATTTTCCTACGAACGCAAACCCTCTTCCGAGGAGGCTTTGGCCTATCTCATGGATATACGGCCGGCCTACACATACCGCCATCTATACGACGATGTGCGCAAGAACAGCATGGCTTTTTTCATGGCCGAGGTCTTGAGCCGCTGCATCACCCGTTCCGAACCCGATGCCCGCTTTTTCTCGTGGCTGTGGAAGGCTTTGCAGGATTTCGATGCCCAAGAGAAGGGTTTTGCCGATTTTCACCTTTTCTTTCTCTTGGAAATCGCCTCGCTTCTGGGGGTGTCGCCCCATTGGGAAAAGGAAACCCCTTGTGCGTTCTTCGATTTGCGGGAGGGTGAATTCTTGAACGAAAGGCCTTTGTATCAGGAGTTCATCACGGGGCAAAGGGTGACGGATTTGCAGACCTTGCTCCGCATTCGACGGGAAAATTCTTCCGAAGGCTCCTTTACACGCGAACAACGCATAGGCCTGTTGCAGACACTTTCGGATTATTGCCGTCTGCAGGCGGGCGTTTCCGGCGAATTTCACTCTTTGGAAGTTCTGCGGAGCTTGTTTTCTTAATGGTTTTTAGAATGCCATTCCGTATATTTGCAGGTTAAAAATTTAAGAAGTTATGAAGCGTTTATTCTACGTCTTGGCTTTTGCCTTGACTTTAACTTTGAATTTCAATAAAATGAATGCACAAAGCGCGTACGATTACATCCCGTCGCAGGAGCCGACCGAACAAAAGGTGGCCATTCGGACCCCCTACGGAGAGATTGTGGTGAAACTCTACAACGAGACGCCGTTGCACCGCGACAACTTCATCAAGCTGGTAAAGACACAGATGTTGGACAGCACGCTCTTTCATCGTGTCATCAAAAACTTTATGATTCAAGGCGGCGACCCGCAGTCCAAACGCGCCCAGGCGGGCGAGGTATTGGGAGGCGGTGATTTGGGCTATACCGTTCCCGCCGAAATCATCCCCGGTCTTCTGCACAAGAAGGGGGCTCTTTGCGCCGCGCGCATGGGCGATCAGGTGAATCCGCAAAGGGAATCTTCCGCCAGTCAGTTCTATATCGTGCAGGGTAGGGTCTACACCCCCGAAGAAATCAACTTGATCCGTACCCGCTACGGTATGCCCATTTCGCCCGAGCAGGAAGCGGTCTACACGACGGTGGGCGGCACTCCGCATTTAGACGGAGCCTATACGGTATTCGGCGAAGTGGAGAGCGGTTTCGAGGTCATCGACCTTATCTCCGCGCAGGAAACCGATGCCAACGACCGTCCCTTGCAAGACATTCCCATGACCGTTACTTTGCTGTAATCGATATGCAACTGAAAGAAAAAATAGACAGACTCTTGGACGAGGCCCGCAAGATCAAGCTGGCTTCGGAAGAGGAGGCGGAGAAATATCGTATCCGTCTGTTGGGGAAAAAGGGCGAGATGAACGCGCTTTTCGAAGCGTTCAAGACCGTGGAGCCCGAATTGAAGAAAGAAATCGGGCAATCGCTCAACCAACTGAAGAATGCCGTGCAGGAGTCGCTTCTCAAAGCCAAGGAAGGGCTCGAACAGAGTGCGCGGAATGCGGAGGCGGATGCGTTCGACCTCACCCGTCCCGTGGAGGATGAAATCGGACATCGGCATCCTCTTTCGTTGGTGAGGGAGGAAATCTACCGTATTTTCGGAAAGATAGGGTTCGACATCTCCGACGGTCCGGAAATTGAAGACGACTGGCATCTTTTCACTGCGCTCAACTTTTCGCCCGAACATCCGGCCCGCGATATGCAGGACACTTTCTTTGTGGAGAAGAACGGCGGTGTGGACGATGTGGCGCTTCGCACGCATACTTCGTCGGTGCAGATTCGCGTCATGAACAGCCATAAACTTCCTATCCGCACGCTCTGTCCCGGCCGCGTCTACCGCAACGAGGCGGTTTCGGCGCGCGCCCACTGCTTCTTCCACCAAGTGGAGGGTTTGTATGTGGACAAGGGCGTGTCTTATGCCGATATGCGCGAAGTGCTGCTCTATTTCGCCAAGGAAATGTTCGGCAACGACACCCGGATTCGTCTGCGCCCCTCGTATTTCCCCTTCACCGAGCCTTCGGCCGAAATGGACATCGCCTGCAGTATCTGCGGAGGAAAGGGCTGCGCGCTGTGCAAGGGCACGGGTTGGGTGGAGATTTTGGGTTGCGGTATGGTCGATCCCAACGTGCTCAGGAACTGCAATATCAATCCGGAGGAATACAGCGGTTTCGCCTTCGGCATGGGTGTGGAACGTATCGCCAACCTGCTCTACAGGGTCAACGACCTGCGCCTGTTCTCCGAGAACGACAAACGCTTTTTGGCACAATTCTAAATTCTTCGGGCATCATGCAACTCAAATCCTGTATCGGCGGCGTTTTGTCGCTTGTTCTCGGGGTGGCGATATGGACGGGATGTCAACGCAAGCCCGCGCCTGCCGCCACGGAACAATCCCCATCGTCGCAGACCGCCGGCATACCTGTCTGCCAGGCCGATTCTCTTTGGGCTTTCGTGAAGGTGCAGACGGATTTCGGCCCGAGAATTCCCAATTCTCCCGCGCAGAAAGCCTGCGCGGATTGGTTGCTTTCCCGTCTGGAAAGCTACGGCGCACAGGCAAGTGTGCAGGAATTCACGGCGAAACGTTGGGACGGCGGGAATTTGCAGGGACGGAACATCATCGCTTCCTTCCAACCCGAAAACCCGAAGAGGGTGTTGTTGTGCGCCCATTGGGATTCGCGCCCCTACGCCGACAACGACCCTAACTCCGATTTTCACAAGACGCCTATCGAAGGCGCCAACGACGGGGCGAGCGGCACGGCGGTGCTGCTCGAAATCGCCCGTGTGATGCAACGGAACCCCGCCCCCGTGGGGGTCGACATCGTCCTCTTCGATCTCGAAGATTCGGGAAAGCCCCGTTGGGCGCCCGATGCGCGGGGCGATGAATACACATGGTGTCTGGGTTCGCAGTATTGGGCGGAAAACCCGCATATTCCGGGCTATTCGGCTTGGTACGGCATTCTGCTCGACATGGTGGGTACGCAGAATCCGTGTTTCACCATGGAAGCCACTTCGATGTACTACGCCCCGGACGTGATGCGGAAAGTGTGGGGAAAAGCCGCCCTCATGGGCTTCGGGCATATCTTCCAGAGCCGCAATACGGGCGGCCTTATCGACGACCACCTCTTCATCAACCGCATCATGGACATTCCCACTATCGACATCGTGCACTACGACAATCTTTCGGGCACGGGATTCTTTCCGCATTGGCATACCGTGGGCGATAGCATGGAAAATCTTTCCGCTTCCACGCTCAAGACGGTGGGCGACGTGGTGCTGGCGATGCTCTACGAATAGAGGAACGGCGTTCAAAAACAAGCGAAATGCAACTTAAAAGCTTAGCCAAACAAACGGTGATTTACGGGCTTCCCTCGATTGTGGGGCGCTTCCTCAACTTCCTGCTGGTGCCGCTCTACACCTACACCTTTGCGCCCGGCGAATACGGCATCGTCACCGAACTCTACGCCTATGTGGCCCTGCTGCTTGTCTTGCTTACCTATGGCATGGAAACCACTTTTTTCCGCTTCATGCAGAAATACAAGCAAGACCCGAAAGTCTACAGCACTTCCGTATGGTCGATTGCCGCCACCACGGCGGTGTTCCTGTGTTGCGCGCTCCTGTTCCGCAACGATATAGGCATTCGCATGGGATACGACCATGCAGGGCGCTATATCGCATGGTTCGGCATCATCCTTTCGTGCGACGTGATGGCGTCCATTCCTTTCTGCCTGTTGCGCGAACAGAACAAGGCGGGTCGGTTCGCCCTCCTCAAATCGCTCAACATCACCGTCAACATCTTCTTCAATCTTTTCTTCATCGTATTCTGCCCCAAGTGGATAGCCGCAAATCCCGCCTCATGGCTCACATGGGTCTACAATCCCGAAATGGGCGTGGGCTACATCTTCATATCCAACCTTATCGCCAGCCTGTTCACCTTCGTCTGCCTCCTGCCGCAGTGGCGCTATCTGCGTCTGACGTTCTCTGCCAAAATGTGGAGGGAGATGATGCTTTATACCTTGCCCGTCATGATATGGGGCCTGGCAGGTATCATCAACGGAACCCTAGACCGTATCCTGCTCAAATACCTCACGCCCGACCCTTCCACGGCCATGGAGCAGTTGGGCATCTACGGCGCGTGCTACAAGCTGTCGATTGTGATGACGCTGTTCGTGCAGGCGTTCCGCTATGCGGCCGAACCTTTCTTCTTCAAGCAGATGGACAGCGGCGATGCACAGGTCACCTACGCCAAGGTGATGCGTTACTTCGTGATAACCTGCAC
>CAMWVZ010000049.1 GCA_947177845.1 uncultured Bacteroidales bacterium
CGTATCCACTATGCGGAGAAGGTGGAAGACGTGCTCAGGTATGCTTTGGTGTAGGGTGGTTTGACAGATAAAAAAAATGTCGTATATTAGGCCTCCGTTTCGCGCGCTCCTTAGAGTTTGCGAGGCACCCTAAAATGCTACAAAAAAACAATTTTAGAAAAAAATCTAAAAAAACAAGAAATGAAAAAACTGATGTTTTCTCTGTGCGCGCTCTGCCTTGTAGGGGCCGCCAGCGCACAAGTTGCTCTGACACCTGTGAACGGAAAAGCGCAGAAGTTTGCGAATGCTCCGGTATCGGTGACTAGCGAGTCTGAAAATTTGGACGTACAGTCTGCCCGCAAAGTTGATGAAAAACATGTCGAGGTAGAGTCCGCTTACGAGTGGAATCATTCAAACTATTCTTTGACTTGGTTTCCGAATGCAAGACAAGATGATTTGGATAAAAGAGGTTTCTGCAATGAAGATCAGATTCGTTGGACCTATGGCACGGGCGGTCTTCCTACTTGGACAGGTACAGGCGAACTCGGATATCGTTTCAATGCAGGCCCCAGATCTTATTACATTAGTGAAAATATGTATCCCAATTACGGGGTGCCCTTTGCCGCAGCCGCAGATATTGTCCGGGTACCGTCTCCCAGTATGAGGGAAGAGGATGCAGACGGAAAACAATACTATCGTCCCATGCCCCTCTATTTCAAGATTTACAATTCCTCCAAGGTAGGTGCGCAAAAACTGCGCGCTTCCATCACGAGTAATGGTCCCACCGATCAATTGGTGAACGTGGTGTATCCCACCGACCCCGAGAAATACACCGCTCTTTCCGATACGGTATGGATTAAGGCTGATTGTATTCTGTCGAATAAGGACAACCAATTACACCCTTATGACACGCTTGTTAAATCTGAATTCAAGGATGTCGACGCTTCCCAGCGATTGGGAGACAACTTCTGCTTGAGTATGGTATTTCCCATTGATTGGGACGAGGAAGGAGACTCGATAATCGATCCTAAGTGGAATGCCTCCGCTTTGGTTATGAGCGAGAATGGTCAGCCTCTTATCAGTAATACTCTCCATGGCGTTTATATGGTTGTCGATTTCCAAAAAGACGATATGTGGCGGGACGAGAATGACAAACGTTTGGGCGAACGTCCGAATGGAATAGTGGCGGATTCGCTCACACAGCCGAACGCCCGCTATGCTATCGTACCCTTTGATTCTTACTATATGAAGTTTAGGGATGGTAGTATATCTAATTCTCCGGATGAAATCTGGATGATTCTTTACTATACCGAGTGGTCCGCCCTGCAGAGCGCCAATAAGGCCGACCGCTATGTACAGCTGTCGCCTATTCCTGCAACGGACTATGTAAACTTCAGGTCTTATACCGATATGAGCCGTATCGAAATCTATTCGCTCGGCGGTCAGTTGGTGAAGGCTGTGAATGTATCGGGCGATACCTACAGACTTGATCTGACGGGTATGAACAGCGGTATGTATGTGGCCCGCATCTACAGCGAAAAGGGTATTTCTTCCAAGAAATTCATCGTTCGATAGTCTTTTCGACGGTGAACGAAAAAGGCGAGCCCTGCGGGCTCGCCTTTTTTTATAGGCCTTTCATAAATTTCCGGACCGTCTTTCCTCTCCGGCTTCCGGCATTTCCTGCAACTACCGACTTGGCCTTATCAAACAGGCAAAGTCCCCTTAACCCAGACTATTTCTACATCCTCTCTAAAACTTCCTGCAATTTATTGATTTCTTGCAGATAGCCGTCCGCCTCAATAAAATCCAAATGGGCGGCGGCCGACTTCATCCTCTTCTTCAGTTCCTCTATCCGTTTCTGCAGGCCCTCCTGCGTTTTCTCATAGTGCATCACAGGGTCGGCAAAGGCGGGCGAGGCAAAATCTTCGCTGTAAGCCTTGGGCTCCACGCCCCGCGCTTCGTTCAGCGTCTGATGTATGGCCTTGACGATGGGGCGGGGGGTGATATGATGCTTCTTGTTGTAGGCATCCTGAATTTCGCGGCGGCGCGCCGTCTCGTCGATAGTCTGCGCCATGGCGTCGGTGATTCTGTCGGCATACATCACCACCAGGCCGTTGACATTGCGCGCCGCCCGCCCCGCCGTTTGAGTCAGGGAGCGCGCCGAGCGCAGGAAACCCTCTTTGTCGGCGTCCAAAATGGCCACCAGCGACACTTCGGGCAAGTCCAAGCCCTCACGCAGCAGGTTCACCCCGATAAGCACATCAATGGCACCCGCCCGCAAATCCTGCAAAATCTCCACCCGCTCGAGCGTGTCCACCTCCGAGTGGATATAGCGGCAGCGGATGCCCGTATTGGCGCAGTAGCGGGCCAGTTCCTCGGCCATTTTCTTGGTGAGGGTGGTCACCAGCACGCGTTCGCCCTTGGCCGTCACCTGTTCCACCCGGTCCAAGAGGTCGTCCACCTGATGGGCGGTGGGGCATATCTCGATACGCGGGTCGAGCAGGCCGGTGGGGCGGATAAGCTGTTCCACCACCACGCCACCGCTTTTCTCGAGTTCGTAATCGGCGGGCGTGGCGCTCACATAGATGGTCTGCCCGCTCAAGGCCTCGTATTCGTCGAATTTGAGCGGACGGTTGTCCAAGGCCGCGGGCAGGCGGAATCCATAATCCACCAAGTTCACCTTACGGCTGCGGTCGCCTCCGTACATCGCGCCGAGTTGCGGCACGGTAACGTGGCTTTCGTCAATCACCGTCAGGAAATTGTCGGGGAAATAGTCTATCAGGCAGAAAGGTCTTTCACCGGGCTTGCGGCCGTCGAAGTAGCGCGAATAGTTCTCGATGCCCGCACAATAGCCCAATTCCTTTATCATCTCCACATCATAGGTCACCCTGTCTTCCAAACGCTTGGCCTCTAAAGGCTTGCCTATCTCGCGGAAATAGTCGGTCTGTTTGCCTAAATCCAATTGTATTTCCTTGATGGCTTGCTGAATGCGCGAGGAGGAGGGCACAAAGATATTGGCGGGATAGATGCGGATGGTGTTGAGATTTTCCAGCACCGCCCCGGAGATAGGGTCGATTTTGGCCAGACTTTCAATCTCATCGTCAAAGAAAACAATGCGATAGGCAAAGTCCGAATCGGCGGCGAACACATCTATCGTGTCGCCCTTCACGCGGAACTTGCCGCGCGTGAATTCGATTTCGTGCCGCGAATAGAGGCTTTTCACCAAGCGCAGCATCAGGTCGCGCTGCGAGAGTTTGTCGCCTTGCTTCAGGATAATGATGTTTTCGTGATAGTCTTCGGGATTTCCCGTACCGTAGATGCACGAGACGGTACTCACCACAATCACGTCCTTCCGTCCCGAAAGCAGGCTGGCGAAGGCGCTCAGTCGGAGTTTCTCGATTTCTTCGTTAATCGAGAGGTCTTTTTCGATATAGGTGTTGGAGGCGGGGAGATAGGCTTCGGGTTGATAATAATCGTAATACGAAACGTAATACTCCACCGCGTTGTGGGGGAAGAACTGCTTGAACTCGCCGAACAGCTGGGCGGCGAGGGTCTTGTTATGGCTCAACACGAGGGTGGGGCGGCCGGTACGTGCCACCACGTTGGCGATGGTGAAGGTCTTTCCCGAGCCGGTCACGCCCAAAAGCACCTGCGCCTTCTCGCCTTGCTCCACGCCGCGCACAAGCTTGTCTATGGCCTGCGGTTGGTCGCCCGTAGGCTTGAAGTCCGAAGACAGTTGAAAGACGCTCATGCAAAATACTCGTGAAACGCCTTCAGTCTTACGCCCAATTCGGGAATGTCCTCCACGGGCACCAGCGACACGCAGGCACGGATGCCGTCGCGTTCACTGCCCGTACTTCCCAACGAAATGGCGCTTATACCGAAATATATCAGATTGTGCAACAATTCATCGCTCGTCATGCCGGGATAGCCCACCGTAAAGTAGAAGCCGTCCGAGAGGTCTTTATCCACGTCCTTGTCGTAGGGCAGATAGAAACCGTTGTCGAGAAAATGCTTCTTCATGGCGCGGGCTTTCTCGCCGTAGATGCGCGTTTCCTTCACAAAGTTGTAGCGGCCTTCGTTGCAGGCTTTCAGAATGCCTATCATGGCGTGCTGCACCGAATGCGTGGTGCCGGAGCTCAGGCAGTAGAGCGTGCCGAAAATCATCGTGTGGCCGAACTGTATGCTGTTGTAGTAGGTGGAAAGGTCGGGGAATTCCTTGTGGTAGAGTTTGTCGGAAATCACCATCATGCCGATACGTTCCCCGGCATAACTGAATGCCTTTGAGCTCGATATGAAGAGAATATAATCGTCGGCATACTGCGCCACCGAGGGTTGATAGGGCGGAACGCCGGGCGTGGAGATGTCCTGACGGAAATCCATGCCGAAATAGGCGAGGTCTTCCATCACAATCACATCATACTTCCTGGCCAAATCGGCGATGATGCGCAATTCTTCGTCGGTGAGGCAAATCCACGAGGGATTGTTGGGGTTGGAGTAGAAAATGGACGAGATATGGCCTTTCTTGAGGTAGCTTTCGAGTTTCTCGCGGAGTTTCTCGCCGCGGAAGTTGTAGACGTCGAAGCTTTCGAAGGGAACGCCCAGGCACTTGTGCTGGTGTTTGTGAACGGCGAAACCGGGGTCGATGAAAAGCGTGGTGTTCTTGTCCTTACGGGCGTGGCCTATCGTAAGGAAAGCGGCCAGCGTGCCTTGCATGGAGCCCACGGTGGGAATACAGCCGGCGGCGGACACGTCCACGCCGATAAAGTTCTTCACGAAACGGGCGATTTCGGGCTTGAGCTCGGGTATACCGCCCACAGGGGGATACATAGCGGCCACACCGCTTTCGAGGGCCTTGACCTGACTTTCCACGCCGATTCTGGCGGCGGGCAGGCCGGGAATTCCCATTTCCATGCGGATGAATTTCTTGCCGGAGGCCTGCTCGATATCGTTGATCAGTTTCTGAACCTCGCGGATAGAGGCATCGCCCACATTCTTGAATCCGTTGGCGCGGATGGTCTTGTCGACCAGTTCTTGGTCAATTACAGTTTGTTTCATCGTATGTCTTTTTTCTTATTTCTCAGGAAGTTGACGGGGCTTGCCCCCGCCTTGGTGCGGCCGCTATGTCCCGCGGGCGTCAAAGTTAGCGAAAATTACACGAAAATCCGAGAGCCGGGGCGGGGGAGTCGGCCGCTGACAACTTGGCACATTTTCGGGCGGTACGGGCTTGCGGTATTGTTTTTGCGGAGGAGTAGGGCAACACCTACCGAAAAAACATATAACAAATCATGGGTAAGAACAAAAACGAGAAAGAAGAAAAGATTGACAATAAAGAGGTTGAACAGGAAGAGACCCAAGGGGGCGGGCCCTCGGGCGCGGCCGAGGGCCCGCAGGAGGAGGCAAGCCCCGAAGAGCGTATTGCCGAGCTGAACGACAAATATTTACGGCTCTATTCCGATTTCGACAATTTCCGTCGGCGGGCAAGTCGCGAAAAGTTGGATATGATCAAAACGGCATCTTCCGATGTCATTTCGTCACTTTTGCCTGTCATAGATGATATGGAACGTGCCATACAGGCTTTTACCAAGGCTTCCGAAGCGGAGGGGGCGGGTATGGACGATACGCAAAAAGCTCTTTTCGAGGGGGTTGAACTTGTCTACAACAAATTGATGAATGTCCTCAAGCAGCAGGGGCTGGCCGAATGCGAGGTGTTGGGGCAGCCTTTCCACGAAGACAGGGCCGAGGCCGTGGCGCAGATTCCCGCCCCGGACGAGAGCGGGAAGGGCGTGGTGTTGGATGTGGTGCAGAAGGGTTATACCCTCGGCGACAAGGTGTTGCGTTTCGCCAAAGTAGTGGTAGGGTGCTAACCTTATTCGCCCCTTATCCAACCCACAAAGGAAATAGAATAAATAGGTAAACCATACATAGCAAAATGGCAAAAAAAGACTTCTACGAGGTTCTGGGGGTTTCCAAGACCGCCACGGCCGATGAAATAAAGAAAGCCTACCGCAAATTAGCCCTTCAGTATCACCCCGATAAGAATCCTGGCAATAAGGAAGCGGAAGAGAAATTCAAGGAGGCCGCCGAAGCCTACAGTGTGCTCAGCGACCCCGAGAAGCGCAAGCGCTACGACCAATTCGGCGAGGCCGGTCTGGGAGGTTCCGGGGGCTTCGGCGGCGCCGGCATGAGCATGGAAGACATCTTCTCGAATTTCGGCGATATTTTCGGCGGCATTTTCGGAGGAGGATTCGGAGGGGGCGGCGGCAGAACCCGTCGCGTGATGCGCGGCAGCAACCTGCGGGTGACGATAAAACTCACCTACGAGGAGATTGCCGAAGGGGTGGAAAAGAAAATCAAGGTGAAGAAGGCCGTGCCCTGCGACACTTGCAAGGGTACGGGCGCCAAGGACGGCACCGCGTTCAAGACGTGTCCTTCCTGCAACGGGCAGGGGCGTGTGGTGCACACCCAGCAGAGCATCTTCGGCATGATGCAGCAGGTGAGCGATTGTCCGCACTGCCATGGCGAGGGCAAGGTAATTACCGAGCGTTGCCCCAAATGCAATGGAGAAGGCATTGTTTATCAAGAGGAAGTGATAACGATTCCCATTCCTGCGGGCGTGGAGGACGGTATGCAGCTGTCGGTGGCCGGCAAGGGGAATGCGGCGCCGCGCGGGGGCATCAACGGAGATTTGCTCGTGGTGATTCAGGAAATTCCCCACAAGGATTTCCAGCGCGATCATCAGAACCTTCACTACACATTGCCTGTAAGTTATATGGACGCCGTTCTGGGCGCGTCGGTGGAGGTGCCCACCTTGGGCGGCAAGGCCAAGATTAAGATTGAGGCGGGTACGCCTTCGGGAAAACTGTTGCGTCTGCGGGGTCAGGGTTTCCCGAGCATTCAGCGGGGTATGCCCAAGGGCGACATGATTGTGTCGGTGCATGTGGTGGTGCCGAAGCATCTCGATAAGGAGGAGAAGGCGATGTTGGAGAAGATGCGGGAGATGCCGGCTTTTCAGGTCGACAGAACCAAGTTCAAGGAACCGGGGTTCTTTGAGCGCATGAAGGAGTACTTCGGGTAAAGAAACAATTTGGAGACGG
>CAMWVZ010000050.1 GCA_947177845.1 uncultured Bacteroidales bacterium
TGAACTCTTCCGACTTCACCGTTCCCCTCGCGGGAAAACGGGTCCGTCGATTGTCCGTTTCAGAAAACCGCTTTTCCGAAACGGGAGGGCAAAGGTACAACAAATTTTTTAATTTGCAAATCGCCCGATAATACACGGAGTATCAACCCCTCCGAGCCCCCTTCGGAGAAATCAGCCACAATCCTATGAAGGTGAGCAGTCCGTTGAGAAGGAGCAGCTCGAATCCGAAATGATAGTTCCACAGATACAGACAGGCCTTGACGATAAGGAACGAAAGCAAGGGCGAGAGCAACACCACATAAGGCGTGTAGCGGTCGCGAGGCTGCCAGGAGGTGTAGATGCCCGCCACGAACAGCCCCAACAAAGGCCCGTAGGTATAAGAGGCTATATCATAGACCATATTGATGACCGAGTCGTTTTTAAAGGCGTTGAAAGCCACAATGAGCAGCAGGAACAGAGCCGCCATGCTCAGATGCACGATATAGCGGATTTTCTTTCGGTGCGCTTCGGGAAGATTGCGTCTTTCCACACCTAATATATCTATGGTGAAACTGGTGGTGACGGCGGTCAGGGCTCCGTCGGCGCTGGAATAAGCCGCCGACAATACGCCTATCACAAAACTCAAGCCCGCCAGAGGCGAAAGGTATTGAATGGCCACCGTCGCGAAGAGATGATCGGAATCGACCACCGTCAGACCCGCCTTGTGGGCATAGAGACCGAGCACGGCGCCCAAGGCCAGAAACATCACATTCACCACCAAAAGAATGCCGCTGAGCGTAAACATATTCTTTTGGGCATCGCGCAAACTCTTGCAGGTGAGGTTTTTCTGCATCATATCCTGATCGAGCCCCGTCATGGTAATCGTAACGAACATACCGCTCAGAAACTGTTTGAGGAAAAAGCGCGAGCTCTTGGGGTCGGTATCCCATATCTTGCTGAAAGGACTTTCGTTCACCGCCGCGCACATCTCGCCCAGCGACCAGCCCATGCCGCGCGCCATGCACACCATGGAAACCACCACGGCCAACAGCATGAACGTGGTTTGCAGGGTGTCTGTCCAGACAATGGTGCGTATGCCGCCTTTAAAGGTGTATCCCAAAATGAGCAGGATGAAAATCAAGGCGGCCATAAAGAAAGGTATCCCCATTTGACGGAAAACGAATTCATGCAGAACACTCACCACCAAAAACATACGTAATGTAGCCCCCAAACTGCGCGAAAGCAGGAAATAGGCCGCACCCGACTTGTAGGATTTCAGTCCGAAGCGTTCCTGCAGATAGCCGTATATGGAGGTGAGGTTCCTTTTATAATAGAGGGGAAGGAGGACTTTGGCGATGACGGCATAGCCGGCCACAAAGCCCAACACCATGGGGAGATAATAGAAATTCTCGCGCAGCACATTTCCCGGCACCGACATGAACGTAACGCCCGAAAGCGAAGCGCCCACCATGCCATAGGCCACCACATACCACGGAGAGCGGCGGTTGCCGCGGTAGTAGGCGTCGTCGTCGGCTTTGCGGCCGGTGAGCATACCGATGAGAAAGAGCAAAAGCGTGTAAAGCAGAAAGACGATGCCTATAAGGACAGGTGACATAGTGAAATCCGTTTAAAGGTTAGGGGAAACGAAATCCCGAAGCCAAGCTTCCGCAGAAAGTGCCTCGCCTGTGGTTTCCTGCACGAGTTCCGGCCACGGACGGCTGGCCCCGGCATGGAAAAGATGGTTTTGCAGGTGCTTGCCCACTTGCTCGAAGCCCACCAAATCGGGGTCTTGCGGGTTGCCTACACGGGTGCAGTGCGTGCAAAACCAATCCAACAGCTGCGAGGCGAAGAGTTGCCCCAAAAAAGTATTGTGCGCGCTGACCGATGTCAGGGAAAAATAGGCTTCGGCCGCCCAATTGGCGGAGAACGATGCGGATGAAACGGAAAAATGCATGTACGTTTCGGCCAGTCCGCGCCAATTCTCTTCTACCGTGCCGGTATCGCAGGCAGAGGTGTAGAGCGACTTTTCAAACGCATACAGGAAGAGCGCCCAACGCATCTCCATGATTTCGGTCCGGCGGAATCTCTCGAGATAGGAAGCCTGCATCTGCTGTGCCTGACCGAGCGAGAAAAGCCCCATGGACAGCACCCAGTTGGAATAGCCCGCCATGGAGCCGAAGAAAGACGCCACCCCTTCCTGCAGAAAGGGCGCGGAGGGCATACGCAACAGATACGGCAGCGCTTCGGGTATATATTTATAGTAGCAGGCCTTTCCCGCCACGGCCAACAATTGACGCATGTCGTTTTCCGTACCTTGCGGGTGCCCCGCTATGCGGATGTCCTTTCTCCGGTCTATGTCGAAACACTGCAAAAAGGGAGACACTCCGTCTTGGGCGGAGGTGTGGCCGCCCCGCAGGATGTCGTCGACCGGCAAGCCTATTCCCGCAAAGAAACGCGACACGGTCTGATGTATGTCGACATAACCGTAGTAGTGGTCGCGGTCGGCATTGCAGGCCGGCATACCGTTCTGAAGAAAGTGCCCGCGATAGTGCCAAGGAGCCAGATTGGCGCCTTTTACCGCACACTGCCGACGCAGATGCGCGTCCAGTTCCCTTTTCTGCCGCAGGTAGGCTTCGTCCGTGCGCTGTTTCAACATATCGGCCATACTGTCGGCAAAGGTTTCACAGATACCGTCTTGAAACAGACGCAGTTGAAAATAGTTGTCGAAGCCCGTCTGCCGCGCCTGTTCGTTGCGCAAGGCCACCAAATGCAACAAGGTATCCTGCAGAATGTCTCCCCTGCTCTTGAGTTTGTTCCACGCTTCCTGCAGTTCGGACGAACGCTTGGAATAGCGCAAAGTCTTCTCGGCGCGGCGGATTTCGGGGTCCTGCATATCCTCCTGCAGACGCAGGCGCAAAAAGGTTTCTATGCCGAGAATTTCCTCCTGCAGGACAAGGTCGGCCTGACAAGGCCGATAGAGGCGGTAGAGAATATCCAGCTGACGGGACAGGTAAGGGTCTTGTATGCGCTGATTTTCCTTGAGACGGCACAGATACTGAAAATTCTTCGCGTTGTGCAGGACGCGGAGCTTGAGTCTCCGCAAGGAATCGCAACGCCACAAATCTTCCGTACTTCCGCTTTGGGCATAGTCCCATGCCGAAAGCTGGAAAGTCTTGTCTATGGGTTCGGTCTTTTTCTCGTAATCGACGATAAAGCGGATGAAGTCGTCTTGCGCGCGTTGGCTGTTGTTCCGACACGAAACAAGTATGCCCGCTCCCGCGCACACCATGAGGAAACCGAGTATGAATCTATGCCTGTGAATCATTTGCAGACAAAGGTAGAAAAAAACGCTAAAAGTGTCGTAAATTCGCAGGCGTTATGGAAAACTTGCCTCAAAAACTCTTGGAAAACGCGGTGGAGGAATTGAACCGCCTGCCCGGCATCGGCAGACGCACGGCCTTGCGCTTGGCGTTGTTCCTGCTCTCGCAAGAGGAAAGCATGGTGGAGAAATTTTCGGAAACCTTGGTCGATTTCCGCAAGAACATCAAGTATTGCAAAATCTGTCACAATATCTCCGACACCGAAGTGTGCGACATATGCGCTTCGCCGAAACGCGAGCACGGCCTAATCTGTGTGGTGAGCGATGTGCGCGATGTGATGGCGATGGAAAACACGGGGATGTATAGGGGAAGCTATCATGTGCTGGGCGGTCTTATCAATCCTTTGGCTGGAATCAGCCCCGCGCAGCTGCACATTGCGTCTTTGGTGGAGAGAGTGCAGAAAGAAAAGCCCGAAGAGGTGATTTTCGCGCTTCCCGCCACGCCCGAAGGCGATACGACGGCTTTTTATATCTCACGACAAATCACGCCTTCGGGCGTGAAGATCACCACGCTTTCGAAAGGCATCGCTATCGGCGACGATTTGGAGTATACCGACGAGCTTACGTTAGGTAGGTCCTTATCGAATCGGGTGAGCTTCGGGCTCCACCTTGATTAGCCCTTTCCGATTAGTTCACCTTTATCAGTTCCACTTCGAAAATCAAGGTGGAGCCGGCGGGAATGGAGCCGTTGTCGCCATCGCCGTAGGCTAATTCCGAAGGGATGTACAGCATATATACGGAACCTTCGCGCATCAACTGCAAACCTTCCGTCCAACCGGCAATCACACCGTTGAGCGGGAAAGAAATAGGTTCGCCCCGTTGCACCGACGAATCGAAAACCGTGCCGTCGAGCAACTTGCCCGTATAATGCACCAAAACCTCATCGGTGGCCTTGGGTCTAGCCCCCTTGCCCTCTTTCACCACCTTGTATTGCAAGCCGCTGGCGGTCTGCTTCACGTTCTTGTCGTTCTTGAGGTTCTCCGCCAAGAACTGCTTGCCTTTTTCCTTATTCTCCGCGGCTTTTTCCGAAGCCTTCTGTTGCAGGCTCCGTTGCCATTCGGTGAGGATACGCTGGGCTTCGGCGGGTTCGAAACCGCTGGGTTTCTTTTCCAAAGCCGCCTGAACGCCTTTCAGAAAACTCTCCACATCGAATTCGTAGGGAATGCCGCTCAACTGCGACCCCGACGAATAGCCGATCAAATAACTCGCATTGTCTTTCACATCCATATTCTGTGCATTTAAAAAGGTTGTACTTGCCATGAAAAGTCCTGCAAGGAGGACCGTAAGTTTTTTGTTCATAAGTATTTTTCTTTAGAATTCGTCGGTATAGTCGACGGAGGCCCGCCGAAACAGGGCTTCCGCCTGCGGTTTATAGTAGGCCAACAAGCCCTGCATGGGCTCCTTGACGATTTTTCCGATGCGCACGCCGTATTCGGAAGCCACCTCGCGGAGCACATCCTGACAATGATAGGCCACCGAGCCCAACAGACTCAATTCGTTGTCGTGGAGCAAATCGCCGTAGGGAAGAATCTGTTTGGCGAAAAAAGCCCGGAATTCGTCTTGCAAGACACCGTGAACATAGGCATCCTGCATACGCCCCGATGCAAACTCGGACATCTGCCCCAACGCACGCCCCACCTGCCTGCCGTGATAGACGAAGTCGATGATTTCGTGCATAGGGTAAGGGCAAAAAGGCGCGAATTCTTCGCGCAGGTTCCGAGGCATCCCCTCGCGCAGATAGTCGGAAAGGAAGTGCGCGCCGATACGGGCGCCGCTACCTTCGTCTCCCAACACATAGCCCAGCGAAGCCACCCTTTGCGCAATCTTCTCCCCGTCGAAGAAGCAGGTAGCGGCGCCCGTTCCCAAAATAGCCACCAAACCCTTGCTGTTGCCGCACAAGGCTATGGCCGCGCCTAACAAATCGCTCTCGATATCAATCTCGGCATGGGGGAAAAAGTCTTCCAGATGCGTCTGAAGCAAGGTGCGCTTGGAGGGATTGGCACAACCCGAACCGTAGAAGAAAACGTAGTTGACTTTCTGATTGTTGATGAATGGATAGAGGTCTTTTTCCAGACAGTCCTTGATGTCCTTGGCATCGACCGTATAGGGGTTCAACCCACCCGTCAACACCTCCACCGTATGGCCGTCCTTATCTAAAAAACACCATTGCGTCTTTGTCGACCCGCTGTCCACTATCGCTATCATAATGCTCTTGGTTTTGCCGAAGTGCGAAAATAAGGATTATTTCTTTCGTGCCGAAATTCCCCGGAACTTTCCCTGCATATCGCGGTGCAATTCTATGGACTGCAAGCCATTTTCCTCCATAATCCGTTTGTTCTGAAGAGGAAAGGCCTCGTTGATTTCCTCTATCAGAAAACCGTCGCCGGCAAGGATACGGGCCGACAGCGAGGCAATGGCCTCATAGAATACAAGAGGATCCGTATCGGGCACGAACAGCGCCAAGGAGGGTTCGTAGTCCAACACATTGGGGCGCATCTGCGTTTTCTCCGACTGCCGCACATAGGGCGGGTTGGAAACGACAAGGTGATATCCGTCGGAGGGGGCGAAGGCCTCCGGCAGCGGTGCGCCGCTCAACACGTCATAGGGAAAGAATTTCACCGAAGCTCCGCAAAGGGCGTTGTTGCGCCGTGCCGTTTCCAAGGCCTTTTCCGAAATATCGCAGGCATACACCTCCGCTTCGGGAAAGATTCGGCTCAGTGCAAGGGCTATGGCACCGCTGCCCGTGCAGAGGTCCAAAATCCGTAGCGGGCAGCCCCGCGAGGCCGCAAGCTTCGAGGCCGCAAGCCTCACCAATTCCTCGGTTTCGGGACGCGGAATCAACACCGTTTCGTCCACATAGAGTTCCAAATCTCCGAAATACGCCTTGTTGAAGATATATTGCACGGGTTCGTAGCGAAGCAGGCGCGTCAGGACGGAGGAGAAACGCGCGGACACGTCCTCCGCCAGCGGCTCATCCAAACGCACCGTCAAAGCGGCACGCCCCGAGCCCATGATTTCTTCGGCCACCCAATAAAAAAGCGAAAAAGCCTCGCTTTCCCCGTAAAGGGGAAGCAAGGCTTTCGCATAGGTTTCGCGCACGGAGCGCAAATTACCTTTCATAGTCGGCTTAGTACATGCCGTCCATACCGCCGGGCATGGCCGGAGCGGCGGCGGGTTTGTCTTCCTTCACCTCGGCCAGCACGCATTCGGTGGTGAGCAACATGCCCGCAATCGAAGCGGCATTCTCCAAAGCCACACGGGTTACCTTGGCCGGGTCGATGACACCCGTCTTGAAAAGGTTTTCGTATTGTTCGGTGCGTGCGTTGAAGCCGAAATCATCTTTGCCCGCACGTACTTTGTCCACAATCACGGCACCTTCCAGACCGGCATTCGCCACAATCTGACGCAGAGGTTCTTCCAACGCGCGGCGGATAATCTGAATACCCACCTGTTCGTCGTTGTTCTCGGCCTTCACTTTGTCGAGCGCCGACAGACAGCGGATGTAGGCCACACCGCCGCCGGGCACGATACCTTCTTCAACGGCAGCGCGCGTAGCGTGCA
>CAMWVZ010000051.1 GCA_947177845.1 uncultured Bacteroidales bacterium
CCCAACGCACAGCCCGCCCCCAAGAAACGAGGCCGTCCCCGCAAGAATCCCGTGGACGCTCCCGTTGAAAAACCGGCGGCCGAGCCCCAGCACAGAACCCTGCATCCGCCTGTATTGAAACACACTACAGCCGAAACGGAAGCCCCCCGCGAGAACCGCGACATGCGCGAGCCCCGCGAGATGTGGGAACCCCGCGAACCCCGTGTGCGCGCGCACTTCGTGCGCGACACGATGCGCGAACCCATGCGGGAGCAGCCCATGCCCATGAACCGGGAGAACGAGGAGGCCGACTACGAATACCGCCCCGCCGGACAGGACTACCCCATGCGCCCCATGGACGGCAACGAGAATTTCGACGATATGGGACGGATGCGGGAAGACGGCATGATGCTCGACCCCGTTCAGCAACCCGTCGTCGACAACACTCCGCTCTACAACTTCGAGGATTTCATCACCTACGAAGGCGTATTGGAAACCATGCCCGACGGCTTCGGCTTCCTGCGTTCCTCCGACTACAACTACCTCAACTCGCCCGACGACGTCTACATCTCCCCGCAGCAAATCCGCATTTTGGGCCTGAAGACGGGCGACACCATCGAATGTACGGTGCGGCCTCCGCGCGAGGGCGAGAAATATTTTCCCATGGGGAAAATCCTCTCCATCAACGGCTGGAAGCCCGAAGAAATCCGCGACCGCACGGCCTTCGACTACCTCACCCCGCTTTTCCCCAATCAGAAGTTCAAATTGACGGGAACGGGCAAAGACCCTCTGTCCATGCGTCTCATGGATATGTTCTCGCCTATCGGGAAAGGCCAGCGCGGCATGATCGTAGCCCCTCCCAAAGCCGGTAAGACCGTGCTTCTGAAAGAGCTCACCAACGCCATTTCCTACAACCACCCCGAAGTATACATCATCGTGCTTCTGATTGACGAACGTCCCGAAGAAGTTACCGATATGCAACGCAGCGTAAAGGCCGAGGTTATCGCCTCCACGTTCGACGAACCCGCCGAGCGCCATGTAAAGGTGGCCAACATCGTGTTGGAAAAGGCCAAGCGCTTGGTGGAATGCAAGCAGGACGTGCTCATTGTACTCGACTCGATTACCCGTCTGGCGCGGGCCTACAATACGGTGAGCCCCGCTTCGGGCAAGGTGCTTTCGGGCGGTGTGGAAGCCAACGCCCTGCAAAAGCCCAAACGCTTCTTCGGCGCGGCGCGGAAGATTGAAAACGGAGGCTCCCTCACGATTATCGCCACCGCCCTCACCGAAACCAACTCGCGTATGGACGAGGTGATTTTCGAAGAATTCAAGGGCACCGGCAATATGGAAATCCAGCTCGACCGCAAGATTGCCAACCGCCGTATCTTCCCCGCCATCGACGTGGTGGCTTCCAGCACCCGTCGCGACGATTTGCTTCTGAGCAAGGAAGTCTTGAGCCGGGTTTGGATCATGCGCAAGCATTTTGCCGACATGACGCCGGTGGAAGTTATGGAATTCCTCTCTTCGCGCGTGCCGCAAACTTCCGACAACGAGGAATTTTTGGCCTCCATGGACAAATAGCCATGCTGTTTTTCCCTCCTTGCAAAATCAACATCGGGCTCCAGATCCTGCGCCGTCGTCAAGACGGGTTCCACGATTTGGAGCTCTCTTTTTTTCCGCTTCCCGACTTCTGCGACATTCTCGAAATCACCCCTGCCGAAGAAAACGCCTTTGTCTGCACGGGCATAGACCTACCGGGAAATCCCGACGACAACTTGGTGGTGCGGGCGCGAAATCTTCTGCAACAGGCAAGCCAAGGCCGATGCAGACCCTGCCTCATTCATCTTCACAAGTGCATTCCTTCGGGCGCAGGCTTGGGGGGAGGCTCCTCCGATGCGGCCTATACGCTGGCGGGATTGAACCAACTGTTCGAACTCGGCTTTCCGCACGAAGAACTTGCCGCCTTGGCGGAGTCTTTGGGGAGCGACTGTCCTTTCTTCCTGAAATCGGTGCCCTGCATAGGCGAAGGCAAAGGCGAGAAGCTGACGGAATTACATACCGGCATCGGAAAGACTTTCGAAGCGGTGGTGGTGATTCCCAATTTTCCGATTTCCACCGCCGAAGCCTACCGCGGCTGTATTCCCGATGAAAGCCGCCCCGCCCTGCACACGCTTTTCGGGGAAGATTACAGGAATTGGAAGCATGGGCTCACCAACGATTTCGAAAAGACGCTTTTTCCGCTTCACCCTGTGCTGGCGGATATCAAGGAGGAACTCTACGCACACGGGGCTTTCTACGCTTCGTTGAGCGGAAGCGGAAGCGCGGTGTTCGGATTGTTTGAAAAGGATACGGACAGGAAGCCTTACGGCTTTTCCGAAAGATACCTTATACGTCGAAGCCGTATTGAAGTTGTTTGATATCGGCTGTAAGAAAGCCTTGCAAAGCCGTTTCCAAGCGCAGATGCCCGTAGAGGTCCACATCCACGATACGCGCATGGACTTCCTGCCCCTGATAGCGATACATTCTCCAGCGGTTCCATGCGTAGAGATTGTGCAGATAGGTACGCTTGTAGTATAGGAACGTCCATTCGAGCCCGTGTTCCCGACGCAGTTTCCCAAATAAATCGTAGGCATTCTTGAGGGCCGTGAACATCTTTTCCGCCTCTTCGTGCAGATTCCGTTCCTTCCTGTCCACCTGCCAGAGCGAGACCGGATTGGGCAGATGTTCGGGAAAGTCCTGTTGATTCACATTCCAGCCCACCCCGAAGTTCACGGACAATACCTTATTGTTTTCCACACGGTTTTCTATCAAGATTCCGCCCAGCTTCTTCTGTCCCACATAGAGGTCGTTGGGCCATTTGAGCGAAGCCTGCAACACCTGTGCGCACACATAATCCAACGCGCCCAAGCTCAACGCCATATTCAAACTGAAAAGCGCCTCCACGGGCACGTCGGCGCAGTCTATGCCCACCGTCATCGCCACATTGCTGTCGGCACCGCCGAACCAAGCGTTTCCCTGCTGTCCCCTGCCCTCTTTCTGCGCAAACGTATAGACGGCCCGCACTTCGGGCAACTTTTCTTCCTCATTCTGAAACGAGGGATGCTCCCGCAAAGCCTCTTGCGTGGAAAGCGTTTCCTTTATGTAAACAAGTTCTTCCATCAGTCCTCCGCTTTTTGCCCCAGCATCGGCACAAAATTACAACTGCCGTGTTCGCTGATACGTACCTCGGTGTCGGAAAGCTTCACCACCTTGGTCATGATCTGTTCCTTGTCTCCCACGGGAACCACCATGATTCCTCCCACTTTGAGCTGGCCCACGAGTTCCTGCGGAATGAAAGGCGCCCCGCAGGTAATCAGGATGCGGTCGAAGGGCGCGAATTGGGGCAGGCCTTTGTAGCCGTCGCCGTAGAAACACTGCACCAAGGTATTCAAGTCGGAAAGCAGCTGACGGGTCTTGAGATACAGGTTCTTCTGCCGTTCTATGGAATAGACCGAACAGCCCAGTCCGTCCAGCACCGCGGCCTGATAGCCCGAACCCGTGCCCACTTCCAACACCTTGGCGTTGGGGAAGGTCTCCAACAGGGCGCTTTGCTGCGCCACCGTGGCGGGGCGCGATATGGTCTGTCCCTCGCCTATCTCGAAAGCCTTGTCGCGATAGGCGAATTTCTCGAAAGCCGAATCGAGGAAAAGGTGGCGCGGCACCCGTCCCATAACGTCCCTCACGGCGGCATTGCCGAAACCGTTCCGCTCCAGTTCCTCCACCATGCTCCTGCGCATTCCTCCGGTCTTAGGCGTATCTCTGCGTATCATAATCATTTCCCTATTCCGTACAAAACCACTTTCACGGTTTTCCCGCACACCCGCAAGTCTTCCTTCAAAGACAGACGGCGCCAATACGCCATGTCCTCCTCCAGACGCACCAGCATCTGTTCCACGTTTTCCGCATAGCCGCACGTGGTGATGCCCAACGAGGTGATGCCCGGCTTCAAGGCATAGAGCAAGGTATAATAAGGGGAAACCTTCACAATCTCACGGATAAAGAACTCCCGTTCCGGACGGTAGCCCACCAGCGCCATGTCGCCTTTCAGCACATTCCAAAGCTGGGGCAGCTCGTCGATGCGGTATTTGCGCATGATTTCCCCCCATTCCGTAATGCGGGGGTCGCCCTTCTTGGAAAGCAAGGGGCCGTTTTGCTCGGCGCCCTGTCTCATGGAACGGAACTTATAGATTTCGAAAATCTTGCCATGCAGTCCGATGCGGGTCTGCGAATAAAACACTGGGCCTTTCGAACTGCACTTCACCAAAACCGCGCTCACGAGAAGCACGGGAAGCAGCAGAAGCAGCAGACACGAGCAGAACACTATATCGAAAAAGCGCTTCAGGAAAGACGGGAAGCCACCCATGGCCCTATAGGGAAACGACAGGAACACGATGCCGTTGCGTTCTTCCCGCTCGCCCCGGAAATAGGGAAAACGGAAAGACGCGTCCCCGCTCTCGGCCACATGGATGTTTACCGAAGGCGAAAGGCAGAGTGCGGGCAAGACGGACGGCAGGAGAGGATAATGCTCGTCCTGCGGCACCACATAGATGTCGGTACGGGCGGTGAGGGCAACCTTGCCGCTCTGCAAGTCGCGCATATCGGCATATTCCACCGCACGGTCCGTCCTTTCGCCCTCCCTACGGGCAAAATCAAGACCTCGCGGGCCGGTCCCCGCCACCCATACCGTTGCCGTATTCCGCTTAGCCATTTGTCCTGATTTGTTTTTCAATCTGCCGAAAAACCGCATACACGTCCGCACTTTCCGCAAAGGTAACGTTTAGAAGGTCCACTTGACGCACGCTGCGGCAAAAATCTTCCATATCGCGTTGCAGGGGACGCGCGGGAGCCACCTTTCCCGGTTCGAGGAAATCGGCCTCGCGCGAGAAATCCTTGCCCTGAAAGAACATTCTTTCGCGGGGAAAACGGGCGTTTCTATCCACGCAGAACTCCGCTTCCATACCCGAATTGAAGCAGAGGGAAACCTTGAGCCGGCTATCCGTCACGCCGCCCAAGGAAAAGGTTTTTACCTGTATCTTCTGAACGGGCGAATCGGCCGCGGCCAACACCCTGTCCAAATAGGGGAAGAAGGTCTGCCGCATAAAGACAGGCAAAGGTTCCTCCCTATACGGACGGAACAACTCCACCCGAATGATGCGGCTGTGCCCCACTTCGGGCAGACAGGCGGCGAACGCCGGCGATTTGCGGCTTATATGGGCGGCGTGATTCACCACGCCTGCCTCGCCCGCCAAAGCCGCCAACTTTCTGTATTCGGCTTCGGTGGCGGCCAAGGGAGCGGCCGCCCACACGGTCTTTCTGCGCCGCAACGCATGGGCGATGCAATCGAAACGTTTTTCGGGAAGCCCCGATACGAAAATCACATCGGCCTTGTCGATAAGCAAGTCTGTGGAGCCCGCCTGCGAAGACTGTCCGGTCTGAATATGACTGCCCACCCACTGCACGTCGGCCAAACGCGGCAGAATCCGTGCAAAGGCGGAGTATTCCTTATCGGTAACTATCAGGGCGGCTCGCATCATGTCCACAAAATTAAAGTATCCGCCCGTGAGAGTTTTTACGGCTTCCGATTATTTTCAACCGCCTTTTGTGAATAAACAAAAGGCCGCTTTTTGCGGATATACAAGAATTGTCTACTTTTGTCGGACAAACCTATTAAACAAAAACAGTCATGGCTTACAAAATTACCGACAAATGCGTCGCTTGCGGTACTTGCGCGGATGCTTGCCCCGTAGGTGCTATCAGCGCCGGCGACATCTACTCGATCAATCCCGATTCTTGCGTAGACTGCGGCACTTGTGCCGGCGCCTGCCCGCAAGAAGCGATTGTTCCCGGTGAATAATCTCTCTTGAAGAGATGCGGAAAGGCTGCGCCTTTTCGCAAAAAAAGCCCCGAAATTCGGTACCGAATTTCGGGGCTTTCCTTTTATCGTATCGAAGATACCTACCTTATCAGATGTATCGTTCCTATCCGCGAGAGGTCGCGGCCCGACTCGGCCACGATAATCTTGCAACGATAGGTGTAGATGCCCGCCGGACACGGCTGGCCCTTGAAGGTGCCGTCCCACGAGCTCCGGATGTCGGTGCTTTGGAACATCAGCTGTCCGTTGGCGTTATATATGAAGAACGCATACTCCAACTCCCCTTCTTCGGCAAGCGAAATCGGGCCGAACCTATCGTTGATGCCGTCGCCGTTGGGCGAGAAGGCCGACGGGAAGAACACAGGCGAACAGAACTCGGTTTCCACATACACGCTCTTTTCGTTGGCGCAACCCGCATCGGTCACCGTCAAGGTATACAGACCGGCGCTCCGCACCAAAAACCACCGCTCGCTCGAACCGTCCTGCCACCGATAGCTTTCCACACCTGCAGGCCCCTGCAGGAGAAGCGAATCCCGGTTGCAGATAGACGTGTCTGCGGGGAAATCCCATTCCGGCACGGGACGTTCCGAAAGCAGGAAACTACCCTCGTCCGTACACCCCCGCAGATCCATGATGATATGATATTCACCGCCCCTGTCCAAACGCATTTCGGGCGCCTGACGGGAGAATTCATACCACGTATAGACGGCTCCGGGATAGTCGGCGTTCTCCACATTCACCACAATATCCCTGCCTTGGCAGAGGAAAGTGTCTTGCAAAATCAGAACCGGAACGATACGCACATCCAGATTCACCGTCTTTGTCTTCGAAGCGCAACCGTTACGCATCACCGTCACGTTATAGTCGCCTTGGTCGGAAATAGACACGCTATTGCTCTGCCAATCCTCGGCATTGGCGATGTGTTCTCCGTTCGGCAGAATCCACAGGATGCTGTCGCCGGGCAAAACGTTCTTCAAGGCAATCAAGACTGTCTGTCCCTCGCAGAAAAAGCGTTCCCCGTCTTTGA
>CAMWVZ010000052.1 GCA_947177845.1 uncultured Bacteroidales bacterium
CCCCCTCCTCCGCCAACCCTAAAAAAAAACAAAGCCCCGCTTCCCCAACAGGAAGCGAGGCCCAATCCCCTATTTCATGGGGCTGTTTCTGTAGGTTTCAAGGTAAATTGATTCAGGAATTTCTATCTCTCCTCCAATATATTACACCAAACACTACCGCGCCTAGAATAAGCAATATTCCCACACCCAGAAAAATCCAATCCTCCTTTTCTGCGTTTTTTGTACACAAGGCTATCACAGAAGCAACTATCTGTGCGATTCCAAATAGAACAGCCAAGAAAACGCTAAAACCCGACACCACACTATTTTTCCTTTCTGTATGACGCACTTGGTGTATTAAATCTTTTGACTTTTCCTGTAAAGCCTTTGATTCTTCCTGCAACCGCCTCGCTTCATCCAACTTATACACCGAAAAACGATTAAATCGGTTTTGGCTGATATATTTGATATTCTCTATATATCGGACAGAATTTCGGATATTCGCCGCTTTTTCCCTCCACAACACTTGCATGTCATTACTCGGAACATTATCATGACGAAACGACTTATTGTATTTTGAGTCCGATAATGTCCGGTAATACGTATATTCAATCAAAGCGCTTTCACAAACCCGATTAATATCAAGCAAGTGTCCATTCAACTTTTCTTGATGTTCATTTATCTTTAACCCGGCTCTCTGTAAAACGTCGCTCTCGTCTGCTTTGAAGGAATACCGATTGAAAAGCCTGAGTTTTTTCTGTATCGACGAAACCTGTTTTTCTCGCTCATCGGCCTTTTTATTCAAATAAGAAAGGTCTTTGGCATAGCTTTGGAAAATGTCGTGATAAGAAGACAGGAATGTTGTTAAAAATATGTTGTCGTCTTTTTCCAAAGATTCGGGCGTGTCTGTCAGCACTGCCCGCAGGGCACCGTCTTTCCCCTCGTTGGTTTCGTGTTTATGGTAAAACTGTTTGGCAAGATGATAGACATCCTTACACAAAACCGTCTCGAATTTCTTACGATATGATTCGTCGATTGATTCTATATCAAAAGCATATTGAACAAATCCTGTCTTGCAATAAGAAACCCTTTCCAATAAAACCGTGTATGGCTTGGCATCACCTAAGGTCGAAACTATCTTGATATTACCCGATACTTCTTGTATCGTTAGAAGATAGGACTTCCCTTCGTCGGAAATATCTTTATTTAAAGAAATCCCCGGTTCACACAGCAAGTTCAAGGACTGATGATATATGGTCGGATACCAAAAGGTGCAATACTTCAATCCCATGTCCCGGAGATTATCTAAGAAACAGCCTCAAGTTTTTCAAGCTCATTCAATATATCATCCAAATCCGCTTCTTGATCGAAGAGTTCCAAATAGGACTGAAATTGGGATTCGCCGAAATCGGTGATTTGCCAACGTTCCCGCCATTGACCATCCATGCCAAGGTGTATATACCCGATACGGTAAAAATCCTCGAACAAGTCTTCAGAAATACGAATCTCGTCCACAAAACCCTGCTTCGTTTCCAAGATGTACCTATAGGCCTCACCCCTATCGTGGATTTTGGTTTCGCCGGCTTTCATTTCCTCTTTATTTTTATTCGACTATCCCCCATTTATGCAAATGGGAGCGTACAAATATAACATTTTTCTGAATATACAGAACAAGTTATTGCCAAATTATTACCATGTTATTGCCAAATAGATTCCAACATCATGCCGTATCAGCGGAGGATGGTGACGCTGCCGGATTGTTCCTTGCGGCGAATGCGCCCCTCGATACGCGCCGAGAACTCGGCATAATAGAAATAGGGACCGTCGGGAACCTCCTTCCCCTTGTTCCCCAACCTTCCGTTCCATTCAAAAAGAGGGTCGTTGGAACGAAACACCTCCACCCCCCAGCGGTTCACCACCCGTATCTCGAAATCCTCCACAAACTGCGGGTCTATGGCCTTCCATACATCGTTCACCCCGTCGCCGTTGGGCGTAAACACATTCGGAAGATCGTAGCGGAAACAATCCCAATTATCCACATTCAGAATTTCGCTCTCCCGCGTCTTAGCCTCCTGCCCGCTCCCCACCGCCACCACGCGATATTGACAGAAAAGCGCGCCGGGCTCGCCGTCCTCGTAGCGCTTCTCGGTTGTACTTCCCAAAAACGAGAAACCGTTTTCGGAAGAAGCCTTGCGATAGACCTCGTAGTAGGCCACCGCCCGCTCGCATTCCTCCACCTCCTCGGCAGAGAGGTTTCCCGCGGTGTAATTCCACGCCAAGATATTCTTCAAGGGATTACAGGAAGCTTGATACAAAAACAGATAGGGTTCGCAGGGCTCGGGCATCAACGCCATGGCCTCCATTTCATTCGAGCGGTTGTGAAGCAGGTCGGGAAGACGCTCGGAACCATAAGTTCCCACCGCCTCCACGTAATATTTATACAAAACTTCCGGCACAACATCAACATCCGTATAGGCGGGAATTTCCACCCGCGCCACCCACACAAAATCCTCCGCACCCTCTTCGCAACGGTATACGTCAAAATACTTCTGATACCACGCCTGCGTGCTCACCCACTGCAAGTCGATACGCCCCGCGCGCCCCACGCCCGAAAGAAACACCGACGAAGAACGCGAAGAAGCGAAGGTGTCGAGCGACACTTGATAGAAATAGCGGATACGCGACGTACTCAACGAAGAATCCATGTAGCAGACCGCCGAATCGAAAGGCAGCTCGGCCACAAGCGCCACACTGTCGGGCGTGCGGCCCCGATAAAGACGATACAGCCCGTTGCCGAAACCCACCGCCCCCGTGTCGCGCGGAGCCACCCAACAAACGCGGTTCACGCCCTGCGAAACCTCGGTCTTTTCCACGCTGATTTGCGTGATGAGCGGAGCGAAATTGCGCGTATCCAAGCACAAAGGCTCCGAGGGACGGCTTTCGGAAGCATCGGGAAAGACGGAGAAGATGCGGTAGCAATAGCGCCGTCCCTCCTCCACGCGCCTATCCCGATAGACGGTATCGGCAATCGGAATCTCGGCCAAGCGAAGATAATTGCTGTCGGCAAGCCCTGTTTGGCAGGAATCGAAAGGAAGCTCCTCCGCATCCACCTCCTTGCGATACAACGCATACGACGTGGCGTGCGGCGAAGAAGCGGGATGCCAATGCAGGGCCATTCCGCCCCGCTCCACCTCGGCTTCCGCAAATTCCACGGAGGGCGCCAGCACCTTCACCGACACCGTTTCGGTCATGCTCAGATGCGGGTCGCCGTTGTCTTCCGCACGGAAATAAATCGTATAGGGATTTTCGCGCGAATCCTTGAGCTCGGTTTGCCAAAAGAATCCATACACCGCCGTATCTATCGTACTATAAAGCAGTTGCAACCCCACCCTGCGCCCGCCGAATTCCAACTCACCGCCGAATTCCAGCGAAAGCATATCGCCGTCGGCATCCAAGACGGTCACTTCAAAATACAGGCGTTGCCCCGCCTCCACGCAAATATCTTCCGGCACCACCAAGCGCGGAGGCGTGTTGTCGCACGCACGCACGATAATCTGCATGTCGCGCGTCACATCGCCTATCTTCATGTCGTTGCGCCATTCCTCCATTAGGAAAGACACATTGTATTCGCCCTGCGCCGCCGGCGCATCCCACACCAAATTACCCGAATACGGGTCCATATAAAACGTGTCGGTGGCATAGGGATAGGTATAGGCCGGAATCTCGTTTCCGCCCTCGCCCCGGCAAGGCACAAGCTTGTAGGTGATGATGTCGCCGTCGGGGTCGTAGGCATCGGGATTATGCACATAGGGCTGCCCCAAGCAGGCATTGTCGGCCACCGGCGAGCGCGTGGCCACGGGGCTGTTGTTGCCCGCCCCCAGCCACGGACTGATGGTGAGCGTAGTGGAAACGAAAATAGGCGTCATCACGCTGTTGGGCACATTCACCACCCCCGAATTCCGATTGGGGTCTTCCATGCTCAGCACATACACGCCCGGGCCCGAATAGGTATGCAGACCCTCGTAGTAGTTCCATTTCGTATCGTTTCCGATTTCCACCTCGCCCGTCCGCTGAAGAATCTCGGACGTGCCGTCGCCCCAAAGGATTTCTATTTCGGGCCTGTCGGCGGGGCTTTGCGTGAACGTATAGGTGTAGAGCTTGGCGCGGTAGGTATAGCCCGACACATATTCGACAATGATTTCGGCGGCTTTCTGATGCGTGGCATACAAAGGGGCGCCCGTGCCGAAAAGACACAGAAACAAAAGCGCGCATCCGATTTTCAGGCCGATTTTTTTCATGCTATTCCTGCAAATTTATGCATTTGCAAGGACAATCGCCATTTCGGTTGTTTGAGAATATATTGCGTGATTTTCTGCGTGATTGCGTTGGATACGCTCCATTCGGGTTGAAGATAGAGCAAACAATCTTGTCCCGCCCGAACCGCCTGCTCCTCGGCAAAGGAAAAATCCTCGTCCGAGCCTATCACGATTTTTATTTCGGAGGCTTTGCGATAATATTCCTCCCTCACCTCCACCCCTTTCTTGGGCGAGAGGCAAATCCAATCCCATTCTCCCGAAAGAGGCTCCGAACCCGATGTTTCGAGCCAGCACCGCAAGCCCGCTTCGTGCAGGCGGCGGCAGAGTCCGTCCAAATTGTGCAACATGGGTTCCCCGCCCGTCACCACACAATTTGTGCAACCGCTCTCCACGGCTTCCCGCACCAAATCTTCCTCGCTCCGCCGCGCAAAGGCATTCATATCCCACGATTGGGGCGTGTCGCAGAAAGCACAGGCATTGCGGCAACCCGCCAGGCGCACAAACCAAGCCGCCTGCCCGCAGTGGAAGCCCTCGCCCTGCAAGGAAGCGAAACATTCCACCACGGGAAGACCTGTCTTTATTCCGCTATTCGTTTTCATTCGTCCCGGTTTCTTCTTCCACGACGGCGCTCTCCTCTTCCGCAGGCTCACTCTCGGCGGGCACACTCTCGGCAGGTTCCTCTACCGAAGAAGATTCCTCCTCCGCAGGCGCCGCGGGTGTTTCCTCCGCATCATCCCACCAAGAATTGCCATAGACATCGTCCGTTTCGTCGGCATCCATGGACATCTCGTAACGGTTGGGCTTGTTGAGTTCGGGATAGCGGTAGGTGTAGGGGAAGGCATTGTTGTCGTAGTCGGAAGCGCCGTAAGTGTAGCGGCGGTTGTTGCCGATAGCGAAGGTGAGCCCAAACTGCACATTCGCATGGGCCCGCTTCAAAGGCATAAAGGCTTTGCCCACATAAAGCGGTGTGTAGTTGGACGATATAAAGAGATTGAGCCCGTATTTGGGCGTGATGTTCACCGCCCAGCCCAAACCGCGGCGGTTGCCGAGAAACGCATAGGCCAACGAAACCGAAAACCAGCGGGCGGGATGGATGTTGCCCACCACGCTCAATTCGCTTTCGGGATGCAGGGCGTAGAAGGTGGTGCTGCTCAACAGCCCCACGCTGAAACGATTGCCCCAAAAGCCGTATTCCAGCGCGAAATTCAAGGTGGGCGTCACCCGCTTCACATAATTCTTATATACGGGCACTTCCTTGAAATCGAACATACCGAGCATGTCATCCTTCAGATTGTCAATCGTTCCGCTCAAATCCATATCCATGCCGAGATTGTCGAAACCCGTATACTCCACCTCGCCCTGCGCCTCGTATTTCCTCACATTTTCCTGTCCGTAGCAGAGAAAGCCCAAATCGAGCACGGAGGCCGAGAAACGCAGACCGTTGGCGAAAGCGGGACGGAATTCCGCACCCAAATCCACCGCGATTCCGTAGCCCGAGGGCAAAGAAAGTCCGCCGAAGCGCAAGGCGAGATTGTCCTCCGCCTCGACTTCCACAAGCCGTCCGAACACGTGCATATCGGCCTGACTGTTCACTTTCCAAACCTCGTCGCTCAACGTAATCTGCATGTTCCGCACCAAAAGCGAAGCCGTAGACACGCCCGTCAGAAACTTGAACTTTCCGCCCACGCTCCATTGTTCGTCGAGGTCGCGCGCATATCCCACGGCGATTTCCGTATAGGCCTGCGCCTGTGCGCCCATGTTCTTGATGTTGTAGACGGCGGGATTTCTGTCCATTCCCCTTTTCAGGAACTCGAAGAATTCATAGGGCGCCATAAGCTGCACACCCGCCTTCACCCGCACATCCACACTCCAGAACGAGCGTCCCCAGAACCAACCCGTCGAGATGACGCTCATGTCGAAGTTCATATTAATATAGTTTGTGCGCTTGATATTTTTGAGAAAACGCTCGGGCGTTACTTCGGGATGCAGAAAGGTGCCCACGGTTCCGTTCTTCAAAGGATAGAGAAAATCCGCAAGGCCCAAATTGCTTGTCAACCCTATGTTGAAATCGCCCAAGGCGGGGAAGCTCACATAACCCCATTGCGGCACGAAAGCGGGGTTGAGGGTATGACGATAGGCGTAGCCGGGCTGAAAATACTGCACGCCGGAAAAACTCGTCTGCGGATACAGACACCCGAAGCCCGCGAAGAATATGCTTGCCGCCAAAAGAAATCTTTTCATGATGTCTGTCTTTAATTCTTATTATTCGCGTCGATGAGGATGCCTCCCTCGAACTTGGCTTTCAGTCTTGCCTGAAAATAGGAGGTTTGAAGAACGGGAAGCCCCGCCGATTTCTCGTCGGAACGCAGCGAACAACGCAGACGCATGGAAGAAACCTCCTTACCCTGCAAAACGTCGTCCCTGCCCGAAAAGCCGAAAGACACCACCGAAACCTGCGCCTGTTGCGGGTTGTCGCACGCCCGTATCACCTGTTCGCCCGTGGTGCAGACCGGAATTGTCTCGCCGTCGGAGCCGAGCAGGTCGAGGTTGATTTGAATGGCGAGGGGAAG
>CAMWVZ010000053.1 GCA_947177845.1 uncultured Bacteroidales bacterium
TTGGTGCTCTAACAAATTACCTTGTGATGCCTCTCTCGGTGAGGGCTTTTTGGTAGGCGCGGGCGTTGGCGCGGTGACGGGCGTAGTCGGCGGCGAAGCTGTGATAGCCGCAGAAATCGGCACGGGCGCAGAAATAGAGATAGTTCGTGGATTTATTCTGCAAGACGGCATCGAGCGAGGACACCGAGGGCGTGCAGATGGGGCCCGGGGGCAATCCTTTGTTTTTGTAGGTGTTGTAGGGTGAGGGGGCTTGCAGGTGCTCCTTGAGGATGCGGCGCAGGGCAAAGTCGCCCACGGCATATTTCACGGTGGGGTCGGCTTGCAGCAACATTCCCTTGCGCAAGCGGTTCAGATAGACGGAGGCGATGTCGGGGCGCTCGTCGGTCTTGAGGGTCTCTTCTTCCACAATAGAAGCCAAAGTGCTCACCTGCACACGGTTGAGTTTCATCGCAGAAGCCTTTTCGCGGCGCGAATCGTTCCAAAACCTGTTCTGTTCGCTGTACATACGGCGGAAAAAGCCCTCCGCATCGGTATTCCAATAGAAGTAGTAGGTGTTGGGAATGAAGACGGCCAACACCGTGCGTGTGTCGAAAGGCTGTGTGGGTGCGTCTGCCGAGGCGTCTTCGGAAAGAGGATAGTGGAAGGCGGCGAGGTAGGCGCTGTCGGAAAGCAGGGTGGCGAGGGATGCCGAGTCGGCTTCTATCTGTTTGGAAATGACGCCCGAAAGTTGCGCCACCGTGCGCACTTTGTTGAAAGTCACCTTCACCTGATCCTGATGCCCGCGGCGAAGTTTCTCCACCACCTGACGGGCGGTCATGCCGCGCTGCAATACGTAACGGCCCGGCAACACCCGTTCCGGATAGGATTTGGCTCTCGACAAAATATTGAAGTTGAGCATTTTGATGTTTCCGCTTTGGCGCAGGCTGTCTTGCACGGCCTTGTAGGTGGAACCCGTGGAAATGAAGAGTTCGGTGCGGTTCTTCACGGCCGACCCCATGCCGACCGAGGCCACAAGGCACATCAGGGCGAAAACCAACACCGCCGCCCCGTAGAGCGAGATTTTGAGTTTCCTGCTGAATTTCTTTTTCCTTCTTCCGTAGTAGGTGGGCTTCTTTCTCATGGATTTATCGAATTTCCATGCCCACGCGCGCATCGGCGGCAGGCTCCACAAAATGCAGTTTTCCGTCGGGGTTCTGACTCATCAGAATCATGCCGTGCGACTCGATGCCCTTGAGCGGCTTCGGCTCCAAGTTGGCCAACAGGCACACCTTGCGCCCCACCACTTCTTCGGGCTTGAAGCTTTCGGCTATTCCGCTCACCACCACACGTTTATCCATACCCGTATTCAGCGTGAGCTTCATGAGTTTCTTGGTCTTGGGCACCAATTCGGCTTCCAGCACCTCCGCCACGCGGATATCCATTTTGGCGAAATCGTCGTAGGAAACCGCCGCTTTCTGCGGTTCCACATTCACCGGAGCCGAAGCCGCGGCCGCCGCAAGATTGGCGTCTTTGGTGGCTTGCAGCTTGTCTATCTGTTTCTGCACGGCCTCGTCTTCGATTTTCTCGAAGAGGAGTTCGGCGGGATTGAGCTGATGTCCGTTGTCCAACAAAGTGTCGCGCTCGGCATCATCCCACTTCAAAGGCGTTATATTCAAAATCTTATAGAGATGCTCGGAGGTAAAGGGCAGGAAAGGTTCGCCCAGCGCGGCCAAGTGCGCGGCAATCTGCAGGGAGATGTTCAACACGGTTTCCACGCGGGCGGGGTCGGTCTTGAACTGCTTCCACGGCTCGTTGTCGGTGAGGTATTTGTTGCCCAGACGCGCCAAGTTCATCAGCTCGTTCAGGGCTTCGCGGAAGCGGTAGGCCTCCACGCTCTGCGCGATACGCGCGGGAAAAGCCTGCATTTCCTCCAACACCGCCTTGTCGGCTTCGGTGAGCGCGCCCCGGGCGGGCACCTTGCCTCCGAAATACTTGTGCGTGAGCACCACGGTGCGGTTCACGAAATTGCCGTAGACGGCCAGCAATTCGTTGTTGTTGCGTGCCTGAAAGTCCTTCCACGTGAAATCGTTGTCTTTCGATTCGGGCGCATTGGCCGTGAGCACGTAGCGCAGCACGTCCTGCTTGCCCGGAAAATCGGCCAAGTATTCGTGCAGCCACACCGCCCAGTTGCGCGAGGTGGAGATTTTGTCGCCCTCGAGGTTCAGGAATTCGTTGGCCGGCACATTGTCGGGCAGGATATAGCCTTCGTGGGCGCGGAGCATACAGGGGAAAATGATGCAGTGGAACACGATGTTGTCCTTGCCGATGAAGTGTACCAGCTTGGTATCCTTGTCTTTCCAATATTTTTCCCACGCATCGGGCAGGAGTTCCTTGGTGGCCGAGATATAGCCGATGGGCGCGTCGAACCACACGTAGAGCACCTTGCCTTCGGTATCGGGCAGGGGAAGGGGCACGCCCCAGTCCAAGTCGCGCGTTACGGCGCGGGGTTGCAGACCGCCGTCTATCCAAGACTTGCACTGTCCGTAGACATTGGTGCGCCAATCGTCTTTATGCCCTTGCAAAATCCACTCCCTCAAAAAGTTCTCGTATTTGTCGAGGGGCAGATACCAGTGTTTGGTTTCTTTCTTGACGGGGGCGTTGCCGCTGATGGCGCTCTTGGGGTTGAGCAGTTCGTCGGGGCTGAGCGAGGAGCCGCATTTCTCGCATTGGTCGCCGTAGGCTCCCTCCGCGCCGCATTTGGGGCAGGTGCCGGTGATGTAGCGGTCGGCCAAAAACTGCTTGTTTTCCTCGTCGTAATACTGCATGGAGGTCTTTTCCTCGAAACAGCCTTTGTCGTAGAGGGTCTTGAAGAAGTCGGAGGCCGTTTGGGCGTGCATGGGCGAGGATGTGCGCGAATAGATGTCGAACGAGATGCCGAATTCCTTGAAGGAGTCGCGGATAAGGGTGTGGTAGTGGTCGACAATGGCCTGCGGGGTGGTGTTCTGCTTGCGGGCCTTGATGGTGATGGGCACGCCGTGTTCGTCGCTGCCGCCTATGAAAAGCACGTCGCGGCCCCGGCTGCGCAGGTAGCGCACGTAGATGTCGGCGGGCACATACACGCCGGCGAGGTGGCCTATATGCACGGGGCCGTTGGCGTAAGGGAGTGCGGAAGTTACCGTGTAGCGTCGGGGATAGCCCTCGGTGTAATTATCAACTCTTTGCTGTTGAGAAATCATGAAATGCTCAGTTTTTAGGGGTATTTTTTCAAATAATTTTGCAAAGATATAACAAACAGACTTAAGAGTAAAGGGTTTTGCGTATGGCGAAAAGACGTTTTTTTCCGGTGGTGCTGCTTTTGGCGGTGGGCGTGAGCCTGCTCACTCCGCTGCCGTGGATTACCGCACAGAGCGTGCGTTACGGCGAGGGGCCGATGATTTACGAGTTGCAGGATTTCAGCGCCGACGTGCAGTTGCGCAACTATGCCGATTCGTGCAAGGCGGCGCAAATAGACGAGGTGTTGCGGGAAGCCTATCGGAGAGGGGCTTTCAGCGGGCAGGTGCTTTATGCCGAAAGCGGAAAGGTAATTTACAGTGAATGTTTCGGTTTCTCGGATATCCGCACGCACCGCGACTCTATCTGCCCCCACAGCGCGTTTCAGCTCGCCTCCCTTTCCAAGCCTTTTACGGCGGTGGCCGTGATGCAGCTCTACCAAAACGGACGGCTCGACATCTACCAGCCCGTCAAGACCTACCTCAAGGATTTCCCTTTCAGCAACATCACGGTGAAAGACCTGCTGCAACACCGCTCGGGCCTCAAAAACTACATCTATATCGCCGACCGCTACTGGCCCAACAAGAAGAAGCCGCTCGGCAACCGCGACATCAGCCCGCTCTTGGCGCAATACGGGCGCACGCTCGATTTCACGCCCGGTTCGCGTTTCAAATACTGCAATTCCAACTATGCGTATCTGGCTCTCTTGGTGGAGGAAATATCGGGAATGACGTTTTCCGACTATTTCGACCGGAATATTGCCCAACCTCTTGGAATGTCGCATACTTTTGTGTATGATTATGAGAACCCACGGCGGGACAGCGTGGTGAACGGCTACTCCTACTCGCGCCGAAACGGTTTCTACAAACGCTATCCCGACTACTTGGACGGCGTGGTGGGCGACAAGGGCCTCTACTCCACCGCCGAAGACATCTTCCGCTTCGACCAAGCGCTCTACGACCCCAACTTCTTGGCCGACAGCATTCTGCAACTCATGTTCACGCCCGCCGAAGAACTCACGCCCAAACACAACGTCACCTACGGCATGGGCTTCCGCGTGCGGCAGGACACCTCGGGCTATCAGACCGTGTTCCACAACGGCTGGTGGAAAGGCTTCCGCACCTACTTCACCCACGACTACCGCAGCGGCCGCACGCTCATCTGGCTCAACAACCGCAGCGACGTCACCATCAACCCCTACATCGAAAAGATTTTCGAGATTGCGGGCAGTTTCAACGGCGGCAACGCGGGCGATGCCTATGCGGGCGGCGACGACCGCCGCGAGCGGGAACTCAACGAGCGCGGGGAAACCTACGGTTCCAATGAATAGCATTCAAGATATTTATATATAACGGTTTGCATAATATGAAAAATCCTCATACCGACACTTCCCGCAAAGCCCGTACCCGTTGGGGCATCGCCCTTTTGGTGACGGGCGGGGTGTTTCTGCTCATCCTGGCGCTTTCGTTCCTGATGACGCGGGGAATGCTCTCCCTGCCCGACTGGAGCCGGCAGACAACGCCCGTGGAGGTTCCCGAGCGGGAGCGGCCTCAGATTGAGGTGCCCCGCGCCACAAGTTCATCGGAACTTAAAGATTATTACGAGAATAACCCCCGCGACAAGGTTCTGCCCCGCGAAACCGCAGAGGAAGAGGACGACTACTACACGCGCCCCGACGGTTCGGCTTGGGTGAAGGACAAGTCGAACGAGAACATTTTGGGCGACACCAAGAAGGGCGAGGGCAATTTTCAGGAAAAGGAACAGGCGAAGGCCGAGGCCGTTACCAACCGTCCGCTGCACGTGGAATTTTGGGAAAGCCCCGTGAATTTCAAGGGCTATAAGATGAATGGCAACAACGTGATTCTCTATGGTATATCGCCCGACGATTCCTTGCGTTTCGAAAGGCGGAAAGACGGGGTTTGGATGTATCATTTCAACGAAAACGCCGTGTATCTGTTGGTGCCCACCACCGAGGACAAGCCTTTCGACCGCATCAATTCCGAACCGGGTTTGGAGGTGAAGAGCGTGAATTAAAGAGCCCGGCCATGCAGGAAATCCGTTTTTTCAAATATCAGGGGGCGGGCAACGACTTTGTGGTGCTCGACAACCGCAAGGGGGCGTTTTCTTCGCTCTTCGACAAGCAGATAGCGCTTCTCTGCCACCGTCGTTTCGGCATAGGCGCCGATGGCTTGATGATGTTGGAGGAGGCGTCAACGGGGGCTTCTGCGCGTTTCAAAATGGCTTTCTACAACTCGGACGGCAGGGCGGGTTCCATGTGCGGCAACGGAGGGCGCTGCATCTGTGCTTTCGCGCTTTCCTTGGGTTTGGTGAAGCGGGGTGAAAGCTTTTCTTTCGAGGCGCCCGACGGTCTGCACGAAGCCTGTGTGCTTGCGGACGAAGAGGGGGCGGACATCGTGGAATTGAAGATGCGGGATGTGGAGCGTTGGGAATTCGACGAGAAACGTCATATCTATTTGATTGATACGGGTTCACCTCACTATATCCGCTTTGTGGAGAATTGTGGGGAAACGGATGTGGTGAACGAGGGAAAACGTATCCGCTATTCGGAGGAATTTCCCGCCGGCATCAATGTGGATTTTGTGGAGATTTTGAAGGAGGGGGATTTGTGGGTGCGCACCTATGAACGGGGCGTGGAGGACGAAACTTTTGCCTGCGGAACGGGCGTGACAGCCTCGGCGCTTGCTTTCGCGCTCGAAAAGGGGGGAAACGAAACGCATCACGATATACAAATTCACACGCGGGGCGGCGACCTCCGTGTGGCTTTCGACAGGATGGCGGGGGAAGGGGCTGCCCGCGGTTTCCATTCTATCACACTCACCGGCCCCGCCTGTAAAGTTTTTGAAGGTGTCTATCGTGGATAATAGTTTCTTTCTGAGGGCTATGGAGCCCGACGACCTCAACGCCGTGTTCGAGGCCGAAAACCGACGCGAAGCCTTGCTTTCGGGAGAGTGCCGCATACCCTATTCCTACGCCTTTCTCAAACAGTATATCGAGAGTGCGCTCAAGGAAACCTTTTTGAGTTCGGGGCAGTTAAGGCTCATGGTGTCACGTTTTTCCGAGAGTGGCGGTTCTGCTCTCCGCGAAGACGTGGGCATTGTCGATTTCTTTAACTACGATGCGTTCTGCGCCCGTGCCGAGATAGGCATTCTCCTCTACGACCGTTTGCGCTCGCAGGGACTTTCGCCGAAAATTCTCGAGGTGGCGCTCAATTACGCCCGAAACCAATTAAATTTGCATCAGCTTTACGCCGAAATCCTCGCCAACAACGCTCCCAGCCTCCACTTGTTTAGGGTGGCGGGATTTGAGCCGTGCGGCATCAAGAAAGACTGGTTCCGCGCCAATGGCGAATGGATAGACGTGCATGGCTTTCAAAAACTGCTCTGACCCATGGAAAACACAAGAAAAACCCGCGTGCGCTTTGCGCCCAGCCCCACCGGCCCGCTGCATATAGGCGGCGTGCGCACGG
>CAMWVZ010000054.1 GCA_947177845.1 uncultured Bacteroidales bacterium
CCGGGCGTGGTGTTCACTTCCAAGAAATAAGGCTCCTGCGTGCTTTCCTCCACAATAAAGTCGCAACGCACCACACCCTTGCAATTCAAGATTTTGTAAACCTTCTGCGCAATCTCTCCCATTTGCAGGCACAGGCTGTCGCTTACGGGCGCGGGCACAATTTCCTTGCTCTTTCCCAAATACTTGGCCTCATAGTCGAAAAAGTCGTTTTCGGGTACGATGGCCGCCAGCGGAAAGACAATCATTTCCCCTTTCAGCCGCATCAAACCGCAGGAATATTCCTTGCCCTGCACAAAGCGTTCCACCAACACTTCCTTGGCGTCGGCGAAGGTTTTTTCAATGGCATCGTGCAGGTCTTCGGCCTTCATCACCTTGCTCACCCCGAAGCTCGAACCGTCGCAGGCGGGCTTCACGAAACACGGAAAACCAAGTTCCTTGCCTATTTTCTCCGCATCGTATTTCTCGTGCCGCACCAAGTGTATCGATTTGGCCACGCGGATTCCGTGGTAGCCCAAGGTAGCGTTGCAGAAGGCCTTGTTGAAGGTGATGGCCGAAGTGCAGGCGTCGCAGGTGGTGTAGGGGATGTGAAGCATATCGAAATAGCCTTGCAGGAGGCCGTTTTCACCGGGCGTTCCGTGTATGTTGATGTACGCCACGTCGAAAACAACGCCCGGTAGCGTGAAGTTGTTCTTATCCACGTCCTGCGTGCTTCCGTCGGGGGCGAGATAATACCAACGATGCAGTTCCACCACGATTTTAAACACACGGTACCGGTCGGCGGGAATATGTTTCTCGATAGACTCGGCACCCATTATCGAGATTTCTTTTTCTTTGGAATAACCGCCGCACACTAAGGCGACATTGATTTTATTTTTCATGACACATCATTTTTCAAGAAAAATATTAATATTAACCGTAAATATGCACGCTCAAGCCTCGGGCGGCGTTGAGATAATTGACGCCATACCAGCAAATCTGCAAGCACAGGAAACCTGCAAGTTGCAGACAGAGCGGAAATTTCACCGACAGGGTGGGGAGGTCGGTCCGCGAAGATTCCCGCAGCCCGATGTAGAGGGCATAGCAGAGCAGGGTGATGAGCGCCCAAGTCTCTTTCGGGTCCCACGTCCAGAAATAGCCCCATGCTTGCTTCGCCCACAGTGCGCCCAAGCATATTCCCATAAGCAGGAAACCGGTTCCGATATGGGTGAGGCGGTCTATGCTGCGGACAAGTTCGCCGCGTTTGGTGCGGTTGCGGGTAAAGAGGGCGTAGAGCGAGAACAGGAAGCCTATGCCGAGCAGGGCGTAGGCGAAGATGTAGCTGATGACGTGGGGGCTGAACCATACGCTTTGCAGAACGGGCATGAGGTTCTGCGTGTGGATGTCGGGAAACAGCACGTTCAGGGTCATGAATACGCCCGCAAGGAGCGTGGTGAGCGTAGGAATCCAGCGGTAGGAAAGGGAAGCGTAGGTGAGTATGCCTGCAAGAAGCAGAAAAAAGACATACCACAGGCGGGTTTCGCCCAAGGTGGCGAAAGGCGGACGTTGCACGTCGAGCCAGAAGAGGAGGATGAAAACGGCAAAGATTCCCGCGCCTATGGCGGAGAACGTCAACACGCTTTTCTTGGGTTTGCCCAGCCACGCCAACACCGAGGCGAGAACGGCGAAACCCGCCGATAAAATCGCGAAGAGGGTAAAGTATTTCCACATCATGGCTGCTCGGTTTTAGGTTGCGCTGCGCTCTTGCGGCGGCGGAGCGAATTTTGAAGGATATGCCCGACAAGACCGACAAAAATCAAGGCGAAGCCGGTATACGTAACTGGCTCCAAGGGGTCTTTCACCACCTCGAAACTTACGTAGGGGTCCCAAAATCCGTAGTCTTCTTTGTAGGATTTGAGATAGACACGATAACGGCCCACGCGCAGGGGGCGGTTCGCACCGACGGAATCTATGCGGGACTGTCCCTCCAACCGCCCCCTCCCTTCGCCGAGGGAATAAACCTGCAAGGTGGCGTTGTAGCGTTTCACCTGAGGCTTGGCCATGCAGAGGGCTTGGTTGGTGTCCGTGCGCACAAAAAGAGGAATCTGAATCTTGCTGCCTGCACAAATCCATTCGCGGTGCGGGCTGCCGTCGGGGTCGGTGATTTCCACCTCCACGGCGGGGGAATTTCCCGCTATCGGGGCGGGCACGCAGAAATAGCCGCCGAGAGAGTCTTCCTGAATGGCGGCCAGAGGCAGGTATTCCAACACACGCACTTTATGCCCCAAGATAGTCTGTTCTTGGGCATCGGCCTTGCCCGCCCGATAGGCCTCAACTTGTTTGGCGTTGACATTCAACGTCTGAGGATGACGCTCGGGCAGGGGAAGCCCCGTGCGGGTATCGACCATAAAGAGGGTGGGCGCATGATAGTCGATGCGGAAATCCATGAGTTGCAGGGCAAAGGGAAGTTCCTTGACTCCGCCGCGTTCGTCGGGCGATTCCACTTGCCAGCGTGCATAGCCTTTCCACAGCGTCATGTTGTAGCGTTTCAGACAGGCGCTTCCCGCCAACAGCGAAAAAACGGTGAGCCAAATGCCGGCATAGATGAGGTTGGAGAAACAGCGGGTGCGGTGGATGAATCGGTGCACGCAGAACATCCCGCCGCAAACGAGCAACAGCAGAAGTGCGCTCAGCATAAAGGCCGAGTCCTTGAACGAGCGCAGGCCGATGCGAGAGAGGAAATCCTCGCCGAAGGGAACTTCTTCCTGACGGATGAGGCCTTGCACCAAGCAGGCCAACAGCACCACGAACAAGCACAGGCAAAGGCCGAAAGGGCTGTAAAACCGTTTCAGGAACGAGGTTTTGGAACTTGTCATAAATTGCCTTGTTGTTTGCGGTATTCTTCGAAGAGGCGTGCGACGTATTTGCCGAACACATCGAATTCGATGTTCACCACCGTGCCTTCCTTAATGTTGTGGAAGTTGGTTTCGGCAAAGGTGTAGGGGATAATGGCCACCGAGAATTTTCCCGGTGCGGAGTCCACCACGGTGAGACTTACGCCGTTTACGCAGATAGAGCCTTTTTCTACGGTAAAGTGTTCGCGGTTGGTGTTTTCGAAGCGGAAAAAGAATTTCCAGCTGCCGTCCAATGTCTCCACTTTCTCGCAGATTGCGGTCTGGTCCACATGGCCTTGCACTACGTGGCCGTCGAAGCGTCCGTCCATGCGCATGGAGCGTTCGATATTCACTTCGGTGCCCACTTCCCAATCCTTGAGATTGGTGCGGCGCATGGTTTCGTCCATGGCCGTTACGGTGTAGCGGTTGGCGGCTTTGTCGAGTTTCACCACCGTAAGGCAGACGCCGTTGTGGGCCATGCTTTGGTCTATTTTCAGTTCTTGTGCGATAGGTGTTTCGAGCGTGAAGTGATAGTTGCTGCCTTCCCGGTCGATTTGCTTCACCACCGCCATTTTTTCAACAATTCCTGTAAACATCGTATTTGCTTTTTTATTTTATCATACTTCGTCCGTCCGGGGCTGCGTGGAAGCTCGTTTTTCGCTCATAGCTTGTCGCTGCGCGACGTGCGCAAAATCGCGAAAAGCCGACTTCCCGACCGCCCCGTCCGTTATTTATTGCACGGCCTCTTTCACCGAGCGGGCGAAAATCTCCATGGCCGTGTCGATTTCGCTGTCGGTAATGGTGAGGGGTGGCGTGAGGGCAAGGGCGGTGTGGTTGAACAACAGCCAAAAACTGATGAGACCGTTGGCCATGCAACGCTCCTGCACCCGCGCCGTGGTTTTTTCGTCCTCGAAATGGGCGGCCAAAAACAAGCCCTTTCCGCTCACTTTCTTCACGGCTTCGATTTTTTCCAGATGCCGGCGGATACGCTGTCCCTTTTCCTCCACCTTCGGCAGAATGTCGTTGCCGAGGATAAGGTTGAGGGAAGCCAAGGCCGCCGCGCAACTCAACGGATGCCCGCCGAAAGTGGAGGCGTGCCCCATGAGAGGGTGCTCCACATTCAGCAAATCCATAAGTTTCTCGCTCGCCACAAACGCACCGATAGGCATACCGCCGCCCATGCTCTTGGCGATGCAGAGAATATCGGGCACCACGCCGTAGTGCTCGAAAGCGAAGAGTTTTCCCGTGCGCCCGAAGCCGCTCTGAATTTCGTCGAAAATCAGCAACGCCCCCGTTTCCGTGCAACGCTCGCGCAACTTCTTCATCCACACTTCATCGGCCTCCACCATGCCTCCCCCCGACTGCACCACCTCGGCAATCACGCAACACGTCTTCTCGCTAATTTGCTCCAAATCCGGCAAACTGTTGAAATGGGCGAGCCTATGATGCGGCAGTAAGGGGTCGAACCTATGTCGGATAGGCTCGTTTCCCAACGCGCTTATCGCTCCCACCGTGCTTCCGTGATACGAATTCCTGAACGAAACGATTTCCCCGCGCCCGTTTTGCAGACGCGCCAACTTAATGGCTCCGTCGATAGCCTCCGAACCCGAATTGAGCAGAAAGATTTTTTGCAGTTGGGGAGGCAGATTTTCACACAACCGCTGCGCGAAATCAATTTGCGGCTGTTGGATGAACTCGCCGTAAACCATGATATGCAGATATTTCTGCATCTGATTTTCTATCGCCTGCAAGACCACCGGATTTCGGTGCCCCACATTGTTCACGCAGATGCTCGAGATAAAGTCGATGTATTTCTTTCCCGCCTTGTCCCACACATACACACCCTCGCCTTTTTCCACGTCCAGACTGAAAGGCTCGAAATCCGAGGCCTGCGCGATATAGCGCTTGAATAAATGTCGGTTTTGTGTCGTTTCCATATGCGCAAATTTAACTTTTTCCCGAAATTTTTTGCGTACCTTTGCCGATATAGTTTTGTTGTTCATTAAAGAAAAAAATTATGAAAGAGACTGCACCCTACGCCGTGGCGGCCTTGGTTTTGGGAATCTGCTCGTTGCTGTTCGCCTGTGTTTTCGCAGGTTTCGTCTGCGCCATCATCGGTTTGGTATTGGCCAACAAAGGCCTTAGGTATTATAGGGAACAACCCGACTTGTATGGCGGTTACGGTATGTTGAAGGCGGGCAAGGTCACCTCCATTATCGGTATCGTTCTCGGTGCATTCTGGATTGTTTGGGCGGTGCTTGCGGTTCTGCTCATCACCGCGGGAATTTTCACGCTTCCCTTTCTGTTTCTGTTGGAGTTATGATAGGCTTGGCTTTGGGTGTGGCGGCGGCCTATCTGATAGGCAGCTTCTCGTCGGCGGTGTGGATAGGACGCTGGTTCTTCGGCAAGGACGTGCGCGAATACGGCAGTCATAACGCCGGCACCACCAACACGATACGTGTCTTGGGCACCGCCCCCGGCATAGCGGTGCTGTTGCTCGACGCCCTCAAGGGCTGGTTGGCGGTGAGGCTCGATTTCCTGTTTCTCACCCCCGCCACGCAAGAATACAAGGTTTATTTCGATGTGGCTTTGGCCGCGGCCGCCGTGTTGGGGCACGTCTTTCCGCTCTATACAGGTTTCAAAGGCGGCAAAGGCGTGGCCACGCTCATGGGTGTGGTGCTGGCGCTCTTTCCCGAAGCCTATCTGTTTGCCGTAACGGTGTTTGCCGTTGTTTTCATCGCCACACGCTATGTGTCGCTGGCCTCCATTACGGCGGCGGTGAGTTTCCCCTTCCTCGAGATTTTTGTCTGCAAACAGACCGATCCCGTATTGCGTTTTTTCTCCATTTTCATCGCCGTGTTCATCATCATCACCCACCGCAAGAACATAGGCCGTTTGTTTAAAGGAGAAGAAACGAAATTGAGTTTCAAATCAAAAAGTAGGAAATCTTCGGAAAAATGAACGAGAATCTTTTGGCCAATCAAGCCCCCGCGCAGAACGAGCGCGAAGCCATAGACCGTCTGTTGCGAATTTTGCGCCTGCTCCGCAAGGAATGTCCGTGGGATAGAAAACAGACTTTCGACAGTCTGCGGACCCTTACGGTGGAGGAGGTTTTTGAACTTTCGGACGCGATAGTGAAGAAAGATTACGAGGATGTGAAGAAAGAAGTGGGCGATGTGCTGCTGCACCTTGCCTTCTATTCCGAATTGGGGCGCGAACAGGGCAGATTCGATTTCACGGAGGTTTGCAACTCTCTGTGTGAAAAACTTATCCGTCGGCATCCGCATATCTTTGCCGAAGTGGAGGTGAAGAACGAAGACGATGTCAAGGAGAATTGGGAGGCGATAAAGCTCAAGGAAGGCAAGAAACATTCCGTGCTTTCGGGCGTGCCGTCTTCGCTGCCGGCCATGATCAAGGCCTATCGGATTCAGGACAAGGCGCGGGGCGTGGGCTTCGACTGGGACAATATCGGGCAGGTTTGGGAAAAGGTGGAGGAAGAGAAAGATGAATTTTTGCAGGAGGTGAAGAAGTGGAATGCGTTGCGAGAAAGCTTGCCCAAAGAGGAGCAGGAAGCCGCATTGACCGCCGAAGATGCCGGCAGGAAAGGCGCTACCGCCGAACAGGAGGCGTTCTTGCAACAGCGCAGGAAAACCTTGGGCGAGCTGGGCGATGTGTTCTTTGCGCTCATCAACTATGCCCGCTTTCTGAAACTCAATCCTGAAGATGCCTTGGAGCAGACCAACCGCAAATTCATAAACCGCTTCTCCTATATGGAGGAACAGACCATACAGAAAGGCAAATCCCTGCACGATATGAGCCT
>CAMWVZ010000055.1 GCA_947177845.1 uncultured Bacteroidales bacterium
TTTATTTGCCGGCGTATTTCTGCCCCGCTTTCGAAATCGAATCGCGCATCTGCGTGTCCGACTTCACGTTTTCCATACGGTAATAGTCCATAACGCCGAGATTTCCGCTGCGGAAAGCGGCGGCCAAAGCCAAGGGCACTTCCGCTTCGGCTTCAATCACTTTGGCGCGGGCTTCCTGCGCCTTGGCCTTCATTTCCTGTTCGGAGGCCACGGCCATGGCGCGTCTTTCCTCAGCCTTGGCCTGTGCGATGTTCTTATCGGCATTGGCTTGGTCTATCTGCAACTGCGCCCCGATATTCTTGCCCACGTCGATGTCGGCGATGTCGATGGAGAGAATTTCGTAGGCCGTGCCCGAATCGAGGCCTTTTTCCAAAACCACCCGCGAAATGGAGTCGGGGTTTTCCAATACCTGCTTATGGGTGACGGCCGAACCGATAGAGGTGACGATGCCTTCGCCCACACGGGCCAAAATGGTTTCTTCGCCGGCGCCCCCCACCAACTGCTTGATGTTGGTGCGCACCGTAACACGGGCCGTGGCGATGAGCTGAATGCCGTCTTTGGCTACCGCCGTGACGGGAGGCGTGTTGATGACCTTGGGATTTACCGACATCTGCACGGCTTCGAACACGTTGCGGCCGGCCAAGTCTATGGCTGTGGCGGTTTTGAAATCGAGGTTCATATTGGCTTTGTCGGCCGAAATGAGGGCCTGCACCACAAGATTGAGGTGGCCGCCGGCCAGATAGTGGGCTTCGAGTTCGTTGCGGTTGAGTTTCAAGCCCGCTTTCTTGGCGGCGATGAGGTTACGCACGATGACGGTGGGAGGCACCTTGCGCCAACGCATCAGGATAAGCTGAATGAGCGAAACGTTGACTCCCGAAACGAGGGCGTTGAACCACAGCCCCACGGGGATGAAATAGAAGAGAAGCCATAAGAGGAACAGGCCTATCAGCACAACGGAAACAATCATACCTACCGACATAGCTTTGTATTTTTAGTTTTTGTATTAATATTGCTCTACGTAGATTTTGGCGCCTTCTACCTTGGCCACCCGTATTTTTGTGCGGGGGTCGATGAAGGTGGAAAGCGACTGCGCTTCGTAGAATTCGCCCCCGATTTCAATCTTGCCTGTGGGGGCGAGGCGCGAAACCGTGGTGCCTTCCTGTCCGGGCACTATCTTGGTGAATTCCTGATTCAATTTGTTTTCCAGCGAAGTATCGAGCTGTAATTTCTTCCATGTCTTGCGGCGGAAGATAAAGATGAGCGAGATGAACGACAGCAACAGCACCGCCACCAAAACCACCCAGCCGAGGGTGTTGCCGCAGGCGGTGAAGGCGAAATAGACGCTGTACGCCAAGGCGCCCAAGCCGAGAAGCCCCGCTATCATGCCGGGAAAGACCAAGATTTCCAACGCGATGAGAATAAGGCCTACCACAATGAGACCTGCAATCAAAAGGAGTGTCATAGTGTATCGTTTAAGTGCTTAGAACCGACCGCCGGCACCGCCTCCGCCGAAACTTCCTCCGCCGAAGCCGCCGAAACCGCCGCCCCCGAAACCACCTCCGCTGCTTCGGGAACCTCCCGAAGCGTTGCCCATGCTCAACAACGTGCCCAAGACCGCCATGCGCAGGCCTCTGTTCACGTCTTGGCCTCCGGAGCCGCCGCCGTTATTCTTGTTGTTCTTGTTCTTGGCCGCCACCACCGCCACGGCGAAAACAACGAGAGCTACCGCGATTATCGCAAAAATCAGCGCAAGGGCAATCGCCACCTCGTCTTGGGGCATATATTCCTTGACGGAGATTTCGCCCGCCGCCAAAGGCATGATAACCTGCAAGGCGGCCAGTATGCCTTCCGCATATTCGCCTTGGCGGAAATAGGGAATCATCTCGTCGTCGATGATGCGTTTGCATACCGCATCGGGAAGGACGGCCTCCAAGCCGTAGCCGGGCGCGATGAACACTTCTCCCGCGCCATAGTCGTTGCGGGGCTTGATGAGAATCACCACGCCGTTGTCGTACTTGGCGTTGCCCACACCCCAGCGTTCCCCTATTTCAAAGGCCATTTGCGAGGCCGAGTAGCCTCCCAAGTCGTTGAGGGTTACTATGGTTATCTGATTGGATGTGCTGTCGTTGAACGCCTGCAGCACCCTTTCGAATCCCCAAGCCTCCTGTTGCAGGATGTTGGCGTAGTCGTTGACCAAGCGCGGGGGGACGGGCGCGGGCGGGACAGGGTTGCGGGCGAGCGAGAATGTCGTTGCCCCGCCCGCGCCCACGAACAGCAGCGCCAAAACGAGGCGCGCGATTTTTTGCCGGCCTCTCATTATTTTCCGAAATCAAAATCCACTTCGGGAGCTTCGTCGGCTCCTTCCTTGGCCGTGAAATAGCCTTTCTTCTCGAAATGGAACATAGCGGCGAAGAGATTGGCGGGGAAGCGGCGAATGGACGTGTTGTAGACCTTGACCGTTTCGTTGAATTTCTGCCGCTCCACGGCGATGCGGTTTTCGGTGCCTTCCAGCTGCGCCTGCAATTCGGAGAAATTCTGCGTGGCCTTGAGGTCGGGATAGCGTTCCACGCTCACCAACAAACGTCCCAAGGAGGCGCTCAAAGCGTCTTGGGCGGCCTGAAACTTGGCCACATTGGCTTCGGTGAGTTCGTCGGCAGACAGTTTCACCTGCGTGGCCGAAGCGCGGGCTTCCACCACTTCCTGCAAGGTGCTCCGCTCGAAATCGGCGGCGCCTTTCACGGTGCTTACCAAATTGGGAATGAGGTCGGCGCGGCGTTGATATACGTTTTCCACCTGACTCCAAGCCGAGGCCACCGCCTCGTCTTTCCTCACCAGTCCGTTATAAATTGAAACCACCCACATCACCAACAGGGCGACGATGATGACGATGATACCTACGTTTCCTAATTTCTTTTTCATAGGGCAATGCTATTTGGAGTTTTTGATTTCGTCCACGAATTTCTTGCCTAAGGCCGCGGCTTTCCTGGCCGTGGTGCTTTCGGCATACACGCGCATGATAGGCTCGGTGTTGGATTTACGCAACTGCACCCATTCGCGTGTTTTCTCGAAGTCGATACGGATGCCGTCTTCGGTGGAGATTTTCTCGGAGGCGTATTTCCTGCGGATTTTCGCCAAAATCGCGTCGGGCTTCATGCCGGGCGTGAGGTCGATGCGGTTCTTCGAGATGACGTAGGGGGGGAGGGAGTCGCGGAAACGGGTCATCGAGAAGGTTTCGTCCTTGAGGCGTTGCTTGGCGAAGGCCGAGAGGAAGAGGGCCACGCCGATGAGGGCGTCGCGGCCGTAGTGCAGGGCGGGATAGATGACGCCGCCGTTGCCTTCGCCGCCTATCACGGCCTTTACCTGCTTCATCTTGGCCACCACATTCACTTCGCCCACGGGCGCGGAATAGTATTGGCCTCCGAAGCTTTCGGTGACATCGCGCAGGGCGCGGGTGGAGGACATGTTCGACACGGTATTGTTGGGGCCCCTGCGGTTGCCGAGCACGTATCGGGCCACGGAAACCAGCGTGTATTCCTCGCCGAACATGCTGCCGTCCTCGCATACAAAGGCGAGGCGGTCCACATCGGGGTCTACGGAGATGCCGAGGTCGGCCTTGTATTTCCTTACCTTTTCCGAGAGTTCGGTGAGGTGGGCGGGGAGGGGTTCGGGGTTATGGGCGAACTTGCCGTTGGGATTGCCGTTGATTACCTTGACGAAGCCTACGCCCAATTTTCTGAGCAGGCGTGAGATGACTTCTCCGCCCGTGGAGTTGATGCCGTCCACCACCACGCGCAGGCGGGCTTCCTTGATGGTGTACGGGTCTACGTCTCTTGTGCGCAGCACTTTGGAGATGTGATAGGCTATCGCCTTGGTGTCGCAGGTGAGCTTGCCCAACCGATGGACGGGCGCAGCCGAAAAATCCATTTTTTCGGCAAGGGCAAGAACTTCTTGCCCTTCGGCGGCATCGAGAAATTCTCCCGAGCGTCCGAGCAGCTTGAGTGCGTTCCATTCGGCGGGGTTGTGGCTGGCGGTGAGGATGATGCCGCCCTGCGCCCTATGGTGTACCACCGCCATTTCGACGGTAGGCGTGGTGGAAAGTCCGAGATCGATCACATTCACCCCCATACCCAAAAGACTGCCCGTAACCAAACGGTTCACCATGTCTCCCGACATACGGCCGTCGCGCCCCACCACCACTCTTATGGCACGCAGGCCGCGGGCATCGGTCTTTTCGTAGCGCACCTTGAGGAACTGGGCGAAGGCGCAGCTGAACTTCACGATATCCATAGGCGTGAGGTTTTCGCCTTCCATGCCTCCTATGGTGCCGCGTATACCCGATATGGATTTTATCAGAGCCATTTCGCGCTTATTTTTTAGGGAAACGTTTGTGATAGGCTTTCATGGTGTTCATCAGAAGGGCCGCGATGGTCATCGCTCCCACACCGCCCGGAACGGGGGTAATGGCGCTGCATTTCTTCGACACGGCGGGAAAGTCCACGTCTCCCATGATGCGGAATCCGTTGGGTTGGCTCTCGTCGGCGATGCGGTGGATGCCCACGTCAATCACCACGGCGCCTTCCTTCACCATATCGGCTTTCACGAATCCGGGTTTGCCGATGGCGGCCACCAAGATGTCGGCGCGGCGGGTGATTTCGGCAAGGTCTTGGGTCTTGCTGTGGCAGAGCGTCACCGTGGCGTTGGCATCGGGTTTGTTGCGGCTCAGAAGCAGGGCCATGGGGGTGCCCACGATATTGCTTCGCCCCAACACCACGCAGTTTTTGCCCACGGTTTCGATACCGGCGCGGCGAATCAGCTCCATGATGCCGCAGGGGGTGGCGGGAATGAAGGTGTCTTCGCCCATAACCAGCTTGCCGAGGTTGGAGGGGCTGAAGCCGTCTATGTCTTTGTCGGGGTTGACGGCGGCCATTACCTTATCGGCGTCGATATGCTTGGGAAGGGGCAGTTGCACGATATAGCCGTCCACTTCGTCGTCGTTGTTGAGAAAGTTAATCACTTCCAGAAGTTCCTTTTCGGAAACGTTGTCTTCGTAGCGGTAGAGCGAAGAGGTCATGCCCACGGCCTTGCAGTTCTTGTCCTTGCTGGCCACGTAGGTTTCGCTGGCGCCGTCGTGCCCCACCAGAATGGCGGCCATGTGCGGGGCGCGTTGTCCGCTGTCGATGATTTGCGCGATTTCGGCTGCGATTTCGCTCTTCACTTCCGCGCAAATGGTTTTTCCGTCTATAATCTTCATAATTTTTTATTAATTTATCTTCTTCCGTGCCGCATCTGCTTCATAGCCTGCATCATGCCGGGCTTCGACACGGTTTTCATCATCTTCTTGGTTTCTTCCAACTGCTTTATCATCTTGTTCACCTCCTGAATGGTGGTGCCGCTGCCTTCGGCGATACGCTTGCGACGGCCGGCGTCGAGCACCTGCGGGTGCGAGCGTTCGTAGGGGGTCATGGACTGTATCATGGCTTCGATAGGCTTGAAGGCGTTGTCGTCTACATCCACATCCTTCAATGCCTTGCCCACGCCCGGAATCATCCCCAACAGATCCTTCATATTACCCATTTTCTTAATCTGCTGGATTTGTGCGTAGAAATCGTCGAAGTTGAAATCGTTGGTGCGGAATTTCTTTTGCAGTTTGCGGGCCTCTTCCTCATCGTACTGGGCCTGTGCGCGTTCCACAAACGACACGATGTCGCCCATGCCCAAGATACGGTCGGCCATACGTGCGGGGTAGAAGATGTCGAGCGCGTCCATTTTCTCGCCCACACCCACGAACTTGATAGGCACCTGCACCACCGAACGGATGGTGAGCGCGGCACCGCCTCGTGTGTCGCCGTCCAACTTGGTGAGAATCACGCCTTCGTATTGCAGTCTGTCGTAGAAGGCCTTGGCGGTGTTCACCGCGTCCTGCCCCGTCATGGCGTCCACCACGAAAAGGGTTTCCTGCGGGTTCACCTCGGCTTTGATGCGGCCTATCTCATCCATCATGGCCTCGTCTACGGCCAAACGGCCCGCGGTGTCGATAATCACCACGTTCAGGGCGTTTTCCTTGGCGTGCCGCACGGCTGCGCGGGCTATCTTCACGGGGTCTTTCTCTTCGCGTTGGCTAAAGATGGGAACGTCTATCTGCGTTCCGAGGGTTTCCAATTGGTCGATGGCGGCGGGACGATACACGTCGGCGGCCACCAACAGGGGGTGTTTGCCTTTCTTGCTCTTCAGGAAATTAGCCAGTTTGGCCGAGTGCGTGGTCTTACCCGAGCCTTGCAGACCGGCCATGAGGATTACGGTGGGATTGATTTGGAGGTTGATTTCCGCGGCGCTCGTGCCCATGAGGGTCACCAATTCGTCGTGCACGAGCTTCACCATCATCTGTCCGGGCGAAACGGCGGTGAGCACGTTCTGCCCCAAGGCCTTTTCCTTGACGGTGTCGGTGAATTGCTTGGCTATCTTATAACTGACGTCGGCATCCAAAAGCGCCCGACGGACTTCCTTCAACGTTTCGGCTACATTGATTTCGGTAATCTTGCCTTGACCCTTGAGCAGCTTAAACGCCCTGTCAAGTTTATCGGAAAGGTTTTCAAACATATACTCTTCTTTATAGCTTTTT
>CAMWVZ010000056.1 GCA_947177845.1 uncultured Bacteroidales bacterium
TAACAAAACTTTAACAAAATTTAACAAACGTTAACATTTTCATATTGTTATAACCCCTATCTTTGTCCCCGTAAATTATTTACTTTATTCAAAATGGCAACAAGTTGTTGCCAAATCAGCGAAAGATGCGATAATCTTCTATGTACCAAACGATATAGAAGAAACCAAGAGCCCGCAACCCTGCGTTGCCTTGGGTTGAGTTGTATAGTTGTATAACATTTTATATTTTTGTATCATGATTAGGAGAATTGTGGCGTATGGGCGTTATTATTCCGATTTTATGCGGACGTTGTCGGAAGAAGAGCAGATGAAGATACGTCGCGCCTTGGCTTTGTTTTCCAATCATGAACGTATCCCGATACACTATATCAAGTATATCCGGGAGGGCGTGTATGAGTTCAGGGTGACGCATATACATAATGAATTCCGCATCTTCTTCTGTTATGACGGGGAAACGTTGGTTATCCTTTTCAATGCCATTAGGAAGAAAACGCGGAAACTGAAGAACTCCGATGTGGAGAAAGCGATAAAACTAAGGACTGAATACTATGAAAGCAAAAAGAAGTTTGGTGAAGACCGATAATAAGCTCTATGATGTAAGCGCGGAACTCGACCGCGTTTTGGGAGCGCCGGGAACCGACTCCCGCCGCGAGGCCGAGGATTTGGCCTGGCAGGAGTATAACGCGCAAGTGTTGCTGGATGCCCGTAAGAATGCCGGTCTGACGCAAACGGAACTTGCGGAACGCATCGGAGCGGACAAGGGCTATATCTCCCGTATCGAAAGAGGGCTCACGATGCCCACTATCCCTACTTTCTACCGCATCGTGTCCGCCTTGGGCCTTACGGTGGAACTCCACCCTGCCGGCTGAGGCGCCACGCCCCACGGAAATAAGCTATAATTTTGTTAAATTTGCAGACTTTGCGAATTATAAGATGAGACAGGACGAAAACGCGAAATTTGAGAAGAAACGGATCCGCAGCGCGCACGTAACCACGGTGCTGTCGATTGCCACGGTGCTCTTTTTGTTGAGTTTGCAGGGCATCATGCTGGGCTATACCCAAAAGATTTCCAACTACGTAAAGGAAAACATCGGGTTCACCCTCATGATCAAGGACTACACCCGCGAACAAGACATCCTCGACCTCAAGGCCATCATCGACCGCTCGCCCTACGTCAAGAGCAGCCGCTATATCAGCAAGGACGAAGCCGCCAAGGAACTCAAGGACGACCTCGGGCAAGACTTCGTGGGCTTCTTGGGCTACAACCCCCTCCTGCCCTCCATCGAAATTCATCTCAAGGCCGACTACGCCAATCAGGACAGCGTGTCCAAATTCGAGGAACAACTCACCCGCTATCACATTGTCAAGGAAATGTATTATCAACCCGACCTAATCCGTCTGGTGAACGACAACGTGGCCAAAATCAGCTTCTGGCTGAGTTTGGTGAGCCTCTTCATCCTTGTGGTGGCGATTTATTTGGTGAGCAACACCATCCGCTTGCTTATTTACTCGAAACGTTTTAATATTAACACCATGCAGCTGGTCGGCGCCAAGCCCTCTTTCATCTGCCGCCCGTTCCTCTACAAAAGTTTGGTACAAGGGCTGTTGGGCAGCTTGCTTGCCGTGGCGGGCACCACGGTGGTATGGATTTATTTCCACAGGAAACTTCCCGAAATCATCAACGCCAACGACATGGGCATGGTGGCGGCCGTCTACGCGGTGGTGCTGGCGGTGGGCATCGCCTTCACCATGGTGTCGGCTTGGGTTTCGGTGAACAAATATCTGAGAATGCGTAATTCCGACAGAATTTATGAATAAAGAAACAAAAACTCCGAATCAAAAGATGTTCGATTTCGCTTTCGGGCGGAAGAACTATATCCTGATGATTGTCGGGCTGGTGGTGTTGGCCATAGGCTACCTGCTCTTGGCCGGCGGCGGCAGCACCGATTCCGACGTGTTCAGCTACGAGCTGTTCAACACCCGTAGGCTCGTGGTCGCTCCCCTTGTGATTCTGGCGGGCTTTGTCGTGGAGATTTTCGCCATTATGTCCAAGCCATGAGCGCGCTCGAAGCTCTTATTCTCGGCTTGATTCAAGGCCTCACCGAGTTTCTGCCGGTGAGCAGCAGCGGGCATCTGGAAATCGGCAAGGCGCTCTTGGGCGTGGAGGCTACCGACGACCTCCTCTTTACCGTGGTGGTGCACGGAGCCACCGTATTGAGCACCCTCGTGGTTTTTTGGAAAGAAATCGTGAGATTGCTGAAAGGTTTGTTCCGCTTCCGGATGAACGACGAGACCGTGTATGTGCTCAAGCTGGTGGTTTCGATGATTCCCATTCTGATTGTAGGCGTTTTCTTCAAGGACACGGTGGAAGGCTTTTTCGGCAACAGCCTTGTGTTGGTGGGCTGCATGTTGCTGCTCACCGCCCTCTTGCTCACCCTCGCCACCTACCTCGGTTCGGGGAAACACGAAATCCGCTTCCGCGATGCCTTTATCATAGGTGTGGCGCAATGCGTGGCCGTTCTGCCGGGGCTTTCGCGCAGCGGCACCACCATTGCCACGGGGCTTCTGCTGGGAAACAAGAAGGAAAGCGTGGCGCAGTTTTCGTTTCTCATGGTGCTGGTGCCTATCTTGGGCGAGAACCTTCTCACGCTGTTTTCGGGCGAGATTGGCCATTCGGCCATTCCCCTCGGCAGCTTGGCGATAGGCTTCCTCGCCGCCTTTGTTTCCGGTTGGGCGGCCTGCCGTTTCATGCTCCGCATCGTGCGCAAGGGCAAGCTTGTCTATTTTGCCGCCTACTGCGTGGTGGTGGGTCTGTTAGCTATTTTCCTGTAAGGATTTCCGAAGAGATATGAATCGTAGAACCTTCTTTCTTGCCTTGGGTCTGTGGTGCGGGATGATGCATCTTGCACAGGCGCAGAACGTTGCCTGCACGCCCGACCCCGCCGCGCTCAAACGCGCCGAAGTGAACTATCAACGGGCGTTGGCGGCCTATCAGAACGGCTTGAGCAATCAGGCGTGGAAGTTCATCCGCATCGCGCAGAACATCGAGCCCTGCTATGCCGACCTGCATCTGCTCAAGGCCACGATATGGGAAGACGAAAAGAAACTCGACAGCGCCATAAGCGCCTATAAAAAAGCCCTTTCCATCAACCCCGACGTATACCCCAACGGCTGGTTCTTCTTGGCGCAGCTGGAAATGAACACGGGGCGGTATGACGAAGCCGACACGCATTTTTCCCGCTTCCTCACCTATTCTTCCATAAGCGCCAAGATGCGCGAGAAGGCGGAGATGATGCGCCTGCGCAACCGCGAGACCCTCGAGACGGTGCGCCACAGCGTGCCTTTCTCGCCCGTCAATCTGGGACCGAACATCAACACGCCCTACGACGAATATATGCCCTTGGTGACCGTCGACGACAGTATGCTCATCTTTACGCGGCGCTATATGAAGGAGTATTCCGATACCAAACTCAGGAAGCTGGAGGAAGATTTCTTCATGAGCAAGCGCGACAGCACGGGGGCGTGGACGCTGGCCGTGCCGCTTCCCGGCGAGGTGAATTCGGACGACAACGAAGGCACGCAGTCCATTTCGCCCGACGGTCGCTATCTTTTCTTTGCCGGTTGCGGAAGGCCCGACGGCAGGGGCAGTTGCGACATCTATGTGTCGCGCCGCACGAAGGACGGCTGGGGACGCCCCTTCAATATCGGGGAGCCCGTCAACACCACGGCATGGGAATCGCAGCCCTGCATGTCGTCCGACGGCAAGACGCTCTATTTCACCAGCACCCGCGCGGGCGGCCACGGCGGCAGCGACCTATGGAAGGCCGAACTCACCGACATAGGCACGTGGCGCACACCCGTCAACCTCGGCGATGTCATCAACACCCCCGGCGACGAAAGCTCGCCTTTCCTGCACCCCGACGGCAAGACCCTCTATTTCGCCTCCAACGGCCACGGCGGTTTGGGCGGAGTGGACCTGTGGGTGAGCCGTATGGACGAACAGGGGCGCTGGAGCGTGCCGCAGAACTTGGGCTACCCTATCAACACGCATGAGGATGAATTCGCCCTCTACGTGAACGCACGCGGCGACACCGCCTACTACTCGCGCACGGGCGAGGACGGCTACGGCAAGGCCGACATCTACGCCTTCCCCCTCTACGAACAGGCGCGTCCCGCCACGGTTTCTTTCATGCGCGGGAATGTGTACGACGAGGAAACGGGCAAACCCTTGGCGGCTAAATTTGAATTGATTAGCTTGAAAACCAAGCAGGTGCGCATCGCATCCCAAGCCGATGCCCGCGACGGAGGCTTTTTCGTGTGCCTGCCCTGCGACGAGGCTTTCGCCCTCAACGTATCCTGCCCCGGCTACCTTTTCTATTCCGAACACATCGCCTTGGACGGCAAGCACATCAACACCCCTCTGCAAAAAGGCATCGCCTTGAAGCCCATCCGCAAAAACGCCGCCATCGTGCTCAACAACATCTTCTATAAGACCAATCAATATACGTTGGAAGAGAGTTCGTTGGCCGAATTGGGACGGATTTTCACATTCCTTGCGCAAAACCCCACCGTGAAGGTGGAAATTGGCGGACATACCGACGACATCGGTTCGGAAAGCTATAACAAGACCCTTTCGCAGAAGCGCGCGCAGGCCGTGGCCGACTATCTGATTAGCCAAGGCATAGACCCCGCGCGGCTTTCGGCGGTGGGCTACGGCATGGAAAAGCCCGCCGTGCCCAACGACAGCGACGAGAACCGCGCCCTCAACCGCCGCACGGAAATGAAGATTTTGTAGTCATGACAGATTTCAATCCCAACGAGGCCTGCGCGCCCAATAATCATTACTTCGGATTTCCTTATGAATATAAGGAGACCCCTCTCGTGCTGGTCTCCATGCCTTGGGATGTCACCACGTCCTACCGTGCCGGCGCCGCCCACGGCCCGCAAGCCATTCTCGACGCCTCCGTGCAGCTCGATTTCTTCGATTTCGAGATTGCAGACGCATGGAAACTCGGCATAGGCACCTATCCGGTGGAGGAATCACGCCCCATCGCCGCCCTCTCGGCCAAGATGCGCCCCGTGGCCGAAAAGCAGATTGCCTTTTCGGAAGGCCGCCTCAAACGCTATCCCCAAGCCAAGCGCGAAGCCGACCGCCGTCTGTTGGAGGAATCGTGCCAGAGAGCCAATGCGTGGCTGGAAGCCGTCTGCGACGATATTCTGAAAGAGAACCGCCACGCCGCCGTGGTGGGCGGCGACCACAGCAGCCCCTACGGGCTTCTGAAAGCACTTTCGCGCGTGCATGAGGCTTTCGGCATCCTGCACCTCGACGCACACGCCGACTTGCGCAAGGCCTACGAAGGTTTCACGTTCTCCCACGCCTCCATCATGTATAACGCCTTGCAGCTGAAGCAGGTGATGAAGCTTGTGCAGGTGGGAATCCGCGACGTATGCCAGGACGAACAGGACTATGCCGCCTCACAAGGCCCCCGCGTGCAACAATTTCCCGACATCGCCCTGCACAGACGCCTCTACGAAGGCGAGACATGGCACACGCTCTGCCAAGAAATCATCACCGCCCTCCCCGAAAAAGTCTACATCAGCTTCGACATAGACGCCCTGCAACCCTCCCTCTGCCCCCACACGGGAACCCCCGTGCCCGGCGGCCTCGACTTCGCCCAAGTGCGCTACCTGCTCTCCCTGCTGCGGCAGAGCGGCAAACGCATCATCGGCTTCGACCTCTCGGAAGTGGCGCCCGCGCCCCCTCTCCCCCGTCAGCAAGCCGACGAATGGGACGGCAATGTGGGTGCCCGTGTGCTGTATATGCTCTCCAACACCCTGCTGGCCTCCCTGTAACGCACGCCCCGTCTTGCAAGAACCGTTTTTTTTCAATAACTTTGCGCCCCCAAAAACAAAAGACATGGCAACAACGGCTGACTTCAAGAACGGTTTGTGTATCAATTTCAACCATGATATATGGCAAATCGTTGACTTTCAACATGTAAAACCCGGAAAAGGTGCGGCTTTCGTGCGTACCAAACTCAAGAACCTCAAGAATGGTCGCGTTTTGGAAAACACCTTTCCCGCCGGTGTCAAGATCGATACCGCCCGTGTGGAACGTCGCGCCTATCAGTTTCTCTATAAGGACGAAGCCGGCTACAATTTCATGAATTCCGAAACCTACGACCAAATCAATATTCCCGAAGCGGTCATCAACAACCCGCAGTTCCTCAAGGAAGGCTGCACGGTGGATATCGTGGTTCATGCGGAAACCGAAGATCCCCTCACCTGCGAATTGCCCGCCTACATGGATTTCACGGTCACCTACACCGAACCCGGCGAAAAGGGCAACACGGCCACCAACGCCATGAAAGACGCCACCATCGACACGGGAGCCACGATTCGTGTGCCTCTCTTCGTCAACACGGGCGACACGGTTCGGGTGGACACCCGCACGGGCGACTATTCCAAACGTATCTAGTAGTTTTCTATGAAGTTCGAGAAACCTATCCGGATAAAGGATTTGATGGATTTAATGGAGGATGTGCGCCTTGTGGGGGATGAAAATTTCCCCGTAGGCGGCATCAACGAAATCCATATGGT
>CAMWVZ010000057.1 GCA_947177845.1 uncultured Bacteroidales bacterium
GGTTGGGCCTGCGCGGGGGCGGCCACAGCGGCAGGAGCCGCAGCCGCTTGCGAAGCGGCGGGCTTTTCGGAAAGCCGTGGCCGCCCCCTTTTGCGTTTTACGGGTTGCCCGTCGGGAGTGGCGTCGCCGAAAGTACTTTCGGCCGGCCTTTCCTTGGCGTTCTTCAACGCCTGCGCATCGAGAATTTTGTAAATCAAGTCTTGCCGGGAAAGTTTCTCGGCTTTGCGAATGGAATACTCTTCGGCCAACTTCAACAAGTCGGCTTCTTCCATAGCATTGAGTTCAAGAATGTTCAACATAAAAAATGTATGGGAAAAACAATCGAAATGAAATCCGCTTCCGGAAAGAGAGGTTGTGTTCGCGTTTCCGATAGCGAGAGCAAATATAGGGAAAAAATCGTTAAAACCAAAGCGTGGCGGAAATATTACAGCGCCATGACGCGGGCTATTTCCAGCATACCGGAGTCGATTCGCTGATGCCATTTGGTGGCCTTGGCGAAAGGAATGCGCACGGCTTTGTTGTTCATGATGCCCACCATAACGCCGCTCTGTCCGTCAAGCAAGGCCTTCACGCCCTCATAGCCCAGACGGGTGGCCAGCACGCGGTCGGCGCAGGTAGGCGAGCCGCCTCTCTGGATATGGCCTAAAATCGTAACGCGCGTTTCGTAGCTCGGCAGACGTTCCTTCACTAATTTGGCAATCTGCGCGGCACCGCCCAAGGCTTCGCCTTCGGCCACGAGGATAATGCCCCACGTCTTGTGCTTGCGCTGGTCGTATTGCAGCTTCTTGACAAGATTGTCGATGTCGGTGACGGTTTCGGGAATCAGAATGGATTCGGCGCCGGTGGCGATGCCGCCGTTGAGGGCGATGAAGCCCGCGTCGCGCCCCATTACCTCCACGAAAAACAACGTGCCGTGCGAGTTGGCCGTGTCGCGGATTTTATCGACCGCCTCCACCACGGTGTTGAGCGCGGTGTCGTAGCCAATGGTGTAGTCGGTGCCGTAGAGGTCGTTGTCGATGGTGCCGGGCAACCCCACGATCTTGATGTCGGGATGCCGTTTCATAAAGGCCACCGCCCCCCGGAAAGTGCCGTCGCCACCAATCACTACGAGGGCGTCTATATCTTCGTCCACCATGTTCTGATAGGCCAGGTCCAAACCTTCGTCGGTGCGGAATTCGGGGCAGCGCGAGGTGCGCAGAATGGTTCCGCCGTGGTGGATGATAGCCGAAACGGAATTGCCGAACATAGGCGTGAATTCCTTATTGATGAGGCCTTTGTAGCCGTGTCCGATACCCACCACGGAAATCTTTTCCGACATGGCGGTGCGCACCACGGCGCGAATGGCGGCATTCATGCCGGGGGCGTCGCCTCCGGACGTGAGAACACCTATTTTGCGAATGGACGAGTCTGTCATGGCAAGCGGGATTTACTTTTTCTTGGTGGCCGCGCTTTTTTTCGCGGCGGGTTTCTTCGTTGCGGTCTTCTTTTCCGCGGTTTTCCTGACCATGGCGGCGGCCTTGCGCACCGAGCGGGCGCTGGGCTTTTCTTCCGCTATGATCCGGCGGCAGTCTTCGAGAGTAAGCGCCTCGGCATCGGTGCCTTTGGCAATCTTATAATTCTTGTTCTCGAACGAGATATAAGGCCCGAACCTGCCGTTGAGCACTTGCAGGGACGGTTCCTCGTCGAAGGTCCGTATCACTTTCTTGCGTTCGGCCTCGGCTTTGGCCTCGATAAGGCCGATAGCGGTATTGAGGTCTATGGTAAGCGGGTCTTCGGTCTTGGGAATGGATACAAACGTGCCCTTGAACCTCAGGTAGGGGCCGAACCGCCCGATAGCGGCCACAATGTCCTGCCCCTCGTATTGCCCCACCGTGCGCGGAAGCTTGAAGAGTTCCAACGCATCCTCCAAGGTCACGCTCTCGATAGACATTCCCTTTTTCAGACCTGCGAAAGTCGGTTTGGTGTCGTCTTTGGCATCGCCTTTCTGCACCACGGGCCCGAAACGCCCCAACTTTACGTAAATGGGTTCGCCGCTCACGGGATCCTTGCCCAAAAGACGCTCGCCGCTCACCTTTTCGGAAGTTTGGGCGGTGTTTTCCACCTGCGCGTGGAAAGGTTTGTAGAACGATGCGATCATCTTGTTCCACTGCATCTTGCCTTGTGCGATGGCGTCGAACTGCTTTTCCACCTCGGCGGTGAAGCCGTAGTCCATGATATGGTCGAAATACTTCATCAGGAACTGGTTCACCAGCACCCCTACGTCGGTGGGGAAAAGCTTGGCCTTTTCGGCACCCGTGTTCTCCTGCAGGAGATTTTCCTTCACGCCGTTCGCGCCGAGTTCGAGCGCCACATAAGGCCGCACCCGTCCGGGGCGGTCTTCCTTCACCACATATTCACGCTTGATAATGGTAGAAATGGTAGGCGCGTAGGTGGAAGGACGGCCTATGCCTAATTCTTCGAGCTTCTTTACAAGGCTCGCTTCCGAATAGCGGGGACTGTGCTGGGTGAAGATTTCGCGCGCCCCCATACGTTTCAGGCTGAGCGTTTCCCCTTGCTTGAGGGCGGGCAGACGGCCTTCGTCCACAGAAGAAGTCTCGGGCGTTTCATCGTCCTTGCTCTCGGTGTAGACTTTCAGGAAACCGTCGAACATCACCACTTCGCCCTTGGCCACGAAGTATTCCTTGTGTCCGCTCACGGCGATGTTAATCTGTGTCTTCTCGATTTCGGCCTCGGCCATTTGCGAGGCGATGGCGCGTTTCCAAATCAGGTCGTACAGACGCACCTGCGAAGCATCGCCGCTGATAGAGGTGCGGTTCATCTGCGTGGGACGTATGGCTTCGTGCGCTTCCTGCGCCCCTTTGGTCTTGGTGCTGAAATTGCGCGGACGGCTGTATCTTTCGCCGTAGGCTTCCAATATATGCTCTTTCGCCATGTTGATGGCCAGCGAAGAAAGGTTCACCGAGTCGGTACGCATATAGGTAATCAACCCGTTTTCGTAGAGTTGCTGCGCCACCATCATGGTTTTCGACACCGAGAACCCCAATTTGCGGGAAGCTTCCTGTTGCAGGGTGGAAGTGGTGAAAGGCGCCGCGGGAGAACGTTTGGATGGCTTCTGTTCCAAAGCGTCCACGCTGAACTGCGCGTTGCGGCAGGAATCCAGAAACGCCGCCGTCTCTTCCTTGCTTTGGAAGCGGGTGTTGAGTTCGGCCGTGAATGCGCCGAAAGAAGCGGTGACACGATAGGAAGAATCTTCCTTGAAATTCTTGATTTCCTCTTCCCGCTCCACCACCAGACGCACCGCCACCGATTGCACACGGCCCGCCGAAAGGTTGGAACGCACCTTGCGCCACAGCAAAGGCGATATTTCGTAACCCACCAGACGGTCCAGCACCCGGCGCGCCTGCTGGGCGTCCACCAAGGCGTAGTCCAGCTCGCGCGGATTCTGAATGGCGTTCAGAATGGCCGTCTTGGTGATTTCGTTGAAGACGATACGCTTGGTCTTGGCCGGATCTAATTTCAAGACCTTGTCCAAATGCCATGCGATAGCCTCTCCCTCACGGTCCTCATCGGAGGCCAGCCACACGAAATCGGATTCCTTGGCGGCTTTGTTCAGTTGGGCGATAAGACTTTTCTTATCGCTCGAAATCTCGTATTCGGGTTCGAAGCCGTGTTCGGTGTCGATGCTCAGACGGTTCTTCGGAAGGTCGCGGATATGACCGAAACAGGACAGCACATGAAAGTCCTTACCCAAGAACTTCTCTATGGTTTTCGCCTTGGCGGGAGACTCTACGATAACAAGGTTTTTGGACATACGTATAGGTTTTAGCACGAAAATTCGCGGCGGCAAATATAAAATTTTTCGTTCTTACAATATTAATGTGTGGCCAGAAGGGCGCGGGTACGCTCCAAGGCCGCGTGAATGTTCGGGCATACATTGTCCTTGCCCAAGGTGTCCACCAGCCCCGATTTCTTCAAGGCGGCATACACTTCGGGGTTGACGCCCGACAGCACCACCTGAATGCCGGACTTACGCGCCAGAGAGCACACCGACTCCAAATTATGCAGTCCCGAGGAGTCGATGAAGGGAATCTTGCGCATACGGATGATGCGGATTTCGGGCTTGGCGCCGATTTGGCTCATGGTTTCCTCGAACTTGGCCGCAATTCCGAAGAAATACGGTCCGTTGATTTCATACACCTCCACGCCCTTGGGAATAATCAGATGCTCTTCCTGCACCAACATGTCCGACTCCTTGCTGGGGTCGAGCTCGTCGGTAATCACCGAAATCTCCGTGGTCTTCATCACGCGGCTGATGAACAGCACGCAGGCAATCACCAAGCCCACTTCGATAGCCACGGTGAGGTCGAACACCACCGTCAGGAAGAAGGTGAGCAACAGCACCACCACATCGCTCTTGGGGTTTTTGAGCAAGGCCTTGAACGTTCTCCAGCCGCTCATATTATACGACACCATCACCAACACCCCCGCCAGGCAAGCCATGGGAATGTATTTTGCCAAAGGCATCAGGAAAAGCAGAATCAGCAGCAACACCACCGCGTGCACGATTCCCGCCACGGGGGTGCGCCCTCCGTTGTTGATGTTGGTCATGGTACGCGCAATCGCCCCCGTGGCGGGAATGCCGCCGAAAATCGGCGTCACCATGTTGGCGATGCCTTGGGCAATCAGTTCGGTATTGGAGTTGTGGCGGTCGCCCGTCACACCGTCGGCCACCGCCGCCGAAAGAAGACTCTCGATAGCCCCCAGCACGGCAATCGTAATGGCTACGGGAAAGAGGTTCTTCACCGCCTCCCAATCCAGAGAAGGCATGGCGGCGTCGGGCAGGTGCGCGTCTATGGTGAAGCGGTCTCCGATAGTGGGAATGCAGGAGATGCCCGCAAATTCCTTGAGGCAATATACGCCCACCGTCACCAATATAATGGCGATTAAGGAACCCGGAATCTTCTTCACCACCTTGGGAGAGAGCGCGATGATGAGGATGCTCACCACCGCCGTAAGCGCGTTCCACCAGTTCACCGAATCGAAATGCCGGAAATAAAGCAGCCATTTGCCGATGAAGTCGCCGGGCACCTTCTCCCCTTGAAAGTCCAGCCCGAAAATATCGGCAATCTGCGTCGTGAAAATAGTGACGGCGATGCCGGCCGTAAAGCCGATGATGATAGGATAGGGGATGAACTTGATGACCGTGCCGAGCTTGAACACACCCAGCAGAATCAGCAGCACGCCCGCCATGAGCGTGGCCACCGTAAGCCCCTCGATGCCATATTGCTGGATGATGCCGTAGATGATGACGATGAACGCGCCCGTAGGCCCGCCTATCTGCACCTTGCTGCCGCCTAAGAACGAAATGATGAATCCCGCCACGATAGCGGTGATGATTCCCTTTTCCGGGCTCACGCCCGAAGCGATACCGAAGGCTATGGCCAAAGGCAAGGCCACGATGCCCACGATGATACCGGCCATTAAATCCGCCATGAAAGCCTCCTTGGTATAGCCTTTCATGCTCGAGAAAAATTTGGGCTTGAAATCGAGTCCCTTTAATTTCATCTTTTTGAAAAATTGATTTTTATAAGGTGATGTGCCGCTTCCGTTTCCGAAAATCGAGCCGCAAAAGTAGACAATGCCCCCCACAAAGGCAAAAAAAAGTTTGTATTTCAAAAATCAAAATCGTACCTTTGCCCCCTCTTTTTTGAGGAAGAGTTGTTTGAAGACATTGTAAAGCATTCGGTTTGCGGGTGTTTTGTGTGCTTTTGGGCGTAAAAGGATTCCGATATTTGGAATTTACCGATAAAGATTGTATCTTTGCAGTCCTTTTTGCGGCAGACACGCCTAAAAGCGCAAGACGCCAATGTAGCTCAGTTGGTAGAGCAGCTGATTTGTAATCAGCCGGTCGTGGGTTCGAGTCCCTTCATTGGCTCAAGATTCCGCGACATCAGACGCAGGCCGGTGTCGCAAGACGGGAGGGTTCCAGAGCGGTCAAATGGAACAGACTGTAAATCTGTCGGCTTCGCCTTCGAAGGTTCGAATCCTTCCCCTCCCACGTCACGCGGAAGTAGCTCATTTGGTAGAGCGGTAGCCTTCCAAGCTACAGGCGGCGGGTTCGAGCCCCGTCTTCCGCTCACGAAGGAACGCCGACGTAGCTCAGTGGTAGAGCACTTCCTTGGTAAGGAAGAGGTCACGAGTTCAAATCTCGTCGTCGGCTCAAAAGATAAGAAAAAAACAGCGGGGGCAAGGTTTTGCTTCACGCATATTGTTGTATATAATTAAAAACACTTTACAAAATGGCAAAAGAAACATTTGTGCGTACCAAACCCCACGTGAACATTGGTACCATCGGTCACGTTGACCACGGCAAAACCACCTTGACCGCCGCCATTACCACCGTTTTGGCTAAGAAAGGTCTTTCGGAAGTAAAATCGTTCGATTCTATCGACAACGCTCCCGAAGAAAAGGAACGCGGTATCACCATCAACACCGCTCACGTTGAGTATCAGACGGAAAACCGTCACTATGCGCACGTTGACTGCCCGGGCCACGCCGACTACGTTAAGAACATGG
>CAMWVZ010000058.1 GCA_947177845.1 uncultured Bacteroidales bacterium
CCACCGTGGCAAGACGTTTCGCCTATCGGATAGGGGGATTTTTTCAGAACAACTATGCTACTTATACGGAGGATGAAGCCACTCCAGCGAAAGAATTGTATTCCTACGGATTTACCGTGGGCTTGGGCATTCCCGTGCGCAAGAGCCGCTCGCTTATCAACGTGGGCTTGCAGTTCGGGCAGACGGGTTCGCTCAAACGGGGGCAGATTCGCGAGAATTTCATGCGCGTGGGCGTAAGTTTCTCGTCTATGGAAACATGGTTTGTGAAACCCAAATATGATTAGAGGAAACGCAATATAAGATTGATAAATAAAAAATTATTGAATATGAAGAAGTTGTTGATTTTGCCATTGGCACTTCTGGGAATTTCGGCTGCGTTTGCGCAGAAATACGGCGCCACGCCCGAAGACAGTATTACCTGCTTGCAGAACCTTTCCGTCTATCAGGAGTTCTACAAACAGAAAAACTACAACGATGCCTACGATGCTTGGAAGCAGGTGCTGACCGTATGCCCCGCCACCTCCCTCAACACCTACATCCGCGGTGCGGCCATCCTCAAGACCCGCATCAACAAGGCTCCCGATGCCGAGACCCGCGCGGGCTACATCGACGAGCTCATGAACCTCTACGATTTGCGTATGCAGTATTTCGGCGACCCCGGTCTGTGCAAGGGTACGAAGGCCAAGGACATGACCGTCTACAAACCCAAGCAGATACGCGAAGCCCTCGCGCTCTACGAGGAAGCTTTGGAGCAACCCTCCAAGCAGAAAGCCTATTGCAATGTGCCTTATAACTATTTCGAGTGCGTTATCGATGCCTTCAAGGCCGATATACTCACCAAGGCCGACATCATCGCTGCCTACGAAAAGGCCATAGCCGTTCTCGACGGCATTGCGGCTTCCCGCCCCGGCGACACCCTGCCGGCTTCCACCGAGGCGGCGATTACGCATCGTTTCGAGCCTTATGCCGCCTGTGAGGACCTTATCAGCATCTATACCGAGAAGTTCGAGGCCAACCAAGAAAACGCCGACTATCTGCGCAAGGCCACGTCCCTTATGGACAACCGCTCCTGCACCGACAACGACATCTTCTTCAAAATGGCCGAGGCCCTCTATAAATTGGAGCCTTCGCCCGAAAGCGCCTACCAAATGGCCAGCATGAACCGCTCGCGCAAACAGTATGCCGCCGTGGTGGACTATCTTACGCTCGAGGTTATGGAATCTATCGGCGAAGCCTATAAGGAACGCGCCTATCTCGTTTTGGCCGAAGCTTATATGAATCTCGGCCAGTTCACCAACGCCCGCAACGCCTGCCGCGAGGTGCTGAACCTGAATCCCGAAAGCGGCCGTGCCTATCTGCTTATGGGTCTGATTTATGCCGGTGGAGCGAGCACCTGCACGGGCGACGGTTCGCCTATCGCCGCGCGCGCACCCTATTGGGCGGCGGTGGATATGTTCAACAAGGCCAAGTCGGTCGACCCCTCGTTGAGCGAAACGGTGGCCTCGTTGGTTTCGAGCTACTCGGCGCACTTCCCCTCTTCCGACGACCTCTTCACCTATGGGTTCAAGGAGGGTGAAAGTTACACCATTTCCTGCTGGTTCAGCCACACCACCACAATCCGCGCACGTCGATAAATGGAGGTTATGCGTATTTTATCCTTGCATAAAACGGGCGTTTTCTGCGTTTTGCTTTTGGCTCTCGCGTCGTGCACGCAGAAAACGCCCGTCTATATGCCTTTCGACGATATTCATTCCGCCCCCCGCCAAAGCCTTTGCGGTTCGAGCAATATGGTTACCGAGGAGGGCAGGATGCAGATAGAGATGCAGTATCCGGCCATGCACAACTATACGGGCGAGGAGTCCGCCACGCCCGCGCAGGTGTTTCCGAGGGGCATCAAGTCGGTGTTCTACAATGAGGAGGGCACCGGAATCGACGTTCTGCTTTTCGCCGACTCGGCCATTAACTTTCAGAACGACAAGTTGATGAAATTCTACCGCAACGTGCGGGTATACGATATGCGCACGCTGGACACCCTCTATACCGAGGCTTTGTATTGGAATCAGGACACGCACAAGATTTATTCGGATGTGTTCGTGCGCAAGGTGAGCCCCGGGCTGGTGCTCGAGGGCGAGGGTTTCGACTCGGACGAGCGCATGGAGAATGTGGTTTTGCGTAAGCCGAGGGGTGTGATTCGGTAGAAAAGGGCGGTTAATAAAGTCGTTGAAAAAATAGCCCGGAGGGCGGTGGGGGTTCCCATTTTTTTACTACCTTTACTCTCCGATTGCTACATGGATATGAAGCGTTTTCTTGCATCTATAGTATTGATTATGATAGGTCTCTGCGCGGTGACGGTTTCCCGCGCACAGAGTTCCTATATAGACCTTACGTTGGTTTCGGCGAAAGACTACAACCAGCCTTTGGCCAATTTCTCCCACGATGTGTTCGAGAACGCGTTCCGTATCTCCACAGACCGGGGCGATGTATGGCAGGAAGACATCAACGATGCGTTGATGGTTTTCTTGGGTCTGCTCGAACCCGGCGTTTCCTACATCATTCAACACGAACCCACCTATTATTTCGTTTTTCAGTATAACGCCGCCAAAGATTCCTATTTGGTAATGAACAACAGTATAGGCGAGAAGAACGAAGCGATTTATGTAGACACCATGGAGGAGGCTTTGAGCGAGATGCTCAAGCTTCTGCAGATTTTCTATTCCAACACTTCGGTGTTCCAGCTCAAGGAATACAGCGCGTATTAAGCGCCTATCGTTCCTGTTCCAGACACACGTTCACGTTTCCTATTTTCTCTCCCAAGGGAGGATTGATTTTGCGCAGTTTGATTCCCGCTTTCTGTACTTGGGGAAATTCCGCGAAGATGCGGTCGAGGATGCGTTGCGCCACATGTTCGATGAGTTTGGACGGCACGGACATTTCTTCCTTGATGCGGGCATAGACCTCGGCATAGTTCACGGTGTCGTCGAGGCAGTCGTTCCGCTGCGCTTTCCGTGTATCGGCATCCATCCACACATCTACGGAAAACCACGTTCCGATAAGCGTTTCTTCCTTAAAACACCCGTGATGGGCGTAAAATTCCATGTTTTCGATAGTAATGCGCGTCACTACAATTCGGTTTTTAGGTTTTGACCGTGCAAGGACAGGGTTTTTCCGTCGAAGGCTCCGTAGGAGAAATACTGAAGCCAATCGCCCGTGTTGAGATAGAGGACGTTGCGCAGCTCCGACCGGTTGTCCCTGCATACCCGTGTATCGTCGAGGGAGTCTTCCGCGCCGCCTTGCGGCAACAGTTCCGCCAACACCGGCCAATGGCGGTGGGCTAAGATAAAGGCGTCGACGGGTTCATGCTTTAAAAAATCGCGCATGAAACCCACCAGCAGCCTGTTTTTATCGCGTTCATGCGCCCTGCTCCTGCCACCCGATTGGCGGCTGCGGTGCGAGAAGTTCGAGGCGAATTTCTGCGCCCAATAGGGATGCACGGCGGCATAGAGGATATGTGATATTTTGGCGCTGAACACCTTTTTCATCAATTTGTAGCCGTGCTGCCCCGCGCCTAAGCCGTCGCCATGCCCCAACACGAATCTGCGACCGTTTATCGTGGCGAGGGCGAGGTCTTTCATCACCTTAATTCCCAGTTCCTTTTCAAAAAAATCAAGATGCCATGCATCGTGATTGCCGCAGAAGAAATACACGGGAACACCCGCATCGGTCAGTTCGGCCAATTTGCCCAACAAGCGGATGTTGCCTTTCGGTACGGTATAACGATATTCAAACCAATAGTCAAACACATCGCCCAACAGAAAGAGCACGCCCATTTCGGCACGGTGCTCTTCTATCCACGCCACGATTTTTCGCTCCCGTTCGCGGCTTTCTTCATACGAGGGTGTGCCCAGATGAAAGTCGGAGACGAAATAGGCTTTTTGGTCTTGTTTGAGCGTTATATCAAGGGTTTGCATTTGTATCGGAATTGAGGGTGCGTTGCCGTTGGTTTGCCTGCGCCCGGCGGAGTGTGGTGAGGAAACGGCGCACATGGGGGTTGTTAGGCTGCTGTTCCTGCATCCTCTGTGCGCAATCGAGCAGGAAGGCGATGTCTTGCTCGCTCTCCATATCGAAGAGATCCTTGCCGGCAAGCTGTTTGTTCACCATGAAGACGGGCAGCAGGTTGTGGGTGTTCTCCGAACAGAGTTCCTGCGCCACGGTGCGTATGGTTTCTTGTGTTATATTAATATTAGACACGCAAGCTTCGTAGAGCGAATCCACGTTGTGGGTAAGGTAGCGGTTCTCCGCCCAAAGGTTTTCGGTTTTGTGGATTTCGTCCTGCGCTTCCAACAGCATTTGCTGATAGATTAGGGCGGTCTGCGCGAGGGTGTCGCGCAGGGAGGTGATGCGTGCGGTGGGAATGAGATTGTCGAAGTCGGCTTGCAGGGAGAGCGGGGAGGCGGGGGATGGCGGCAGGAAAAGCACAAGGAGGTTCTGTTGACCCTTGCCGCTTTGCAGGGCATACATACCCTCGCCGTTTTTGGGCACATACACACGTCCGCGGCCTTGTTTGTCGAGACGCACCGAATCTAAGAACACGGGGCCTTCGTCTGCCGAAATCTCCCAAAATGCCAACGCACGGCCCGCCCCGCCGTTCAGTTCCAATTCCACGCCGGGTGTTCTGCGCGTGCAGGAAACCGCCAAGAGGATTATAAATAAGGTAAGGAGGGCGGACGCACCGATTCTTCGTTTCATACGCTTGGTTGTATGGGGAAGATCAGGCTTTGTCGTTGATTTTCGCCCACGTGTCTTTCAGCCCTACGGTTTTGTTGAAGATGAGGCGGTTTTCTTTCTCGCTGTCGGGGTCTACGCTGAAGTAGCCCATGCGTTCGAACTGAAAATGCGCCAGAGGCTTTTTCTCGAAGCCTTGCAGGAACGCTTCGGCCTTGCAGTGCGGCAACACCTGCAACGATTCGGGGTTGAGGTTGTCGAGGAAAGTCTTGCCTTCTTCCACTTCGTCGGGGGCGGGGGTGGCGAAAAGCCGGTCGAACACCCGCACTTCCACATCCGTGGCGTGGGGTGCCGATACCCAATGAATGGTGCTCTTCACCTTGCGGCCGTCGGGCGAGTTGCCGCCGCGCGAGGCGGGGTCGTAGGTGCAGTGGAGCGTGGTGATATTGCCTTCGGCGTCTTTTTCCACGCCGGTGCAGGTTATAAAATACGCATAGCGCAGACGCACTTCGGTACCCGGAGAAAGACGGAAGAATTTCTTGGGAGGATTCTCCATGAAATCTTCCCGTTCGATATACAGTTCGCGCGAAAACTTCACCTTCCGCATTCCCATGGTTTCGTCTTCGGGGTTGTTCACCGCGTCGAGTTCCTCCACCTGTCCTTCGGGATAGTTGTCTATCACCACTTTCACGGGGTTCATCACCACCATCACCCGTTGCGCTTTCTTGTTGAGGTCTTCGCGCACGCACCATTCCAAAAGCGACACATCAATCACGTTGTCGCGCTTGGCCACGCCGATTTTCTCGGCGAAGAGGCGGATGGACTCGGGCGTGTAGCCGCGCCGCCGCAGCCCGCAGATAGTGGGCATACGGGGGTCGTCCCAACCGGAAACATATTTTTCCTGCACCAACTGCAAAAGCTTGCGCTTGCTCATTACGGTATAGCTCAGATTGAGCCGTGCAAATTCTATCTGTTGCGGGGCGTGGATGTTGAGTGTCTTGATGAACCAGTCGTAGAGGGGGCGGTGCACCTCGAATTCGAGCGTGCAGATAGAGTGCGTGATGCCCTCTATGGAGTCGCTCTGCCCGTGGGCGTAGTCGTACATGGGGTAGATGCACCATTTGTTGCCCGTGCGGTGGTGTTCCTGATGAATGATGCGATACATGAAGGGGTCGCGCAGGTGCATGTTGGGCGAAGCAAGGTCGCCTTTGGCGCGGAGGGTCTTGGAACCGTTGGGAAATTCGCCCTTGCGCATACGCTCGAACAAATCCAAGTTTTCCGCCACGCTGCGGTCGCGGTAGGGACTGGGTTTGGCGGGCTTGGTGGGCACGCCCCGATATTCGGAAGCCTCTTCCTGGCTCAAATCGTCCACATAGGCCTGTCCGTTCTCAATCATCTGCACCGCCCACTTGTAGAGCTGGTCGAAATAGTCGGAGGCATAGTATTCGCCGTCCCAGTCGAAGCCTAACCAATGGATGTCTTCGCGGATAGAATCCACGTATTCGGTATCTTCCTTGGTGGGGTTGGTGTCGTCGAAACGGAGGTTGGTCTTGCCGTGATATTTCTGTCCGATGCCGAAGTTGAGGCAAATGGACTTGGCGTGGCCGATATGCAGGTAGCCGTTGGGTTCGGGCGGAAAACGGGTATGCACACGTCCGCCGTTCTTGCCGTTGGCGATGTCGCCTTCGATAATCTCTTCGATAAAGTTGAGGGAAGGTTTCTTTCCTTCTTCCTCGGGGATATTCTTTTCTTCCAT
>CAMWVZ010000059.1 GCA_947177845.1 uncultured Bacteroidales bacterium
CTACCGAATGGCATTCTGGAATTCGGCGTCTTCACGCAGAACCATGAATTCGACATCCTTGCGGGCCTGATTTTTCAAGGCGGGCTTTTCCGCAACCGCCTTGTTGAGGTGTTGGATCACCTCGGCCTTGTTGCCCTCGCGGGCGGCGCATACCGCCAACAGATAGTAGGCGTCAGCGTCCATAAGGCTGTCCATGCAGTTGAGCGTGGCTTTGGCCGCGGCAACATCCCCGTTCATCAACTGACCCAAGGCCAAGTTGTAAACGCATTTCTCACCGCCCATGGCGCTCACCGCCTTGCCGTATTCACCGTCCTTGATGTTGAGCATACCCATGTTGAAAGCGGCTTCGGGATTGCCCGTGGCAATGGAGTTCTCGAAATGCGTGCGGGCGTTTTCGAAATCGCTGTTGGCAATGGCAAGGGCGCCCATATTGTTGAGCACGTGGCCTTCGCCGGGTTGCAGACCGTTGGCCGCATCAAGCAGGCTCTGCGCCGAAGCGTAGTCTTGCCTTTCGATATAGAGGGCGGCGGCGTTGTTGAATCCGCGGAAATCTTCGGGATAAACCTCGGTGGCCGACAGATAAATCTTGAGTTGGTTGTCCTTGTCTTCGGTCAACGTGGCCGCATAGAGCAATTCTTCCAACTTAAGCGCAGAAGGTTCGGTGAGCGAAAGCTCGGCGATTTCTTCATCGGTCTTCTTGGGTTCGAGGAAGTCTACCTTGATTTCGGCTCTACGCAGCGGAGGCAGGATATTGTCTTCGATTTCCTTGTAGATAACCGTCATGTTGCGGATTTCCTGTTCGCGGGCCTCACGGTCTTTGTGCGAGGAAATCACGTTGATGATGGTGTTCTTGTCGGCGATGTCCGAAGCGCGCAGGTCGGCGATGAACTTATCCCAATCTTCGCCCATCGATTCCACATTGGGCTTGATGTCTTGCTTGATAGAAGCAGGTTTCACCTTCATCTTCTTTGCCAAAGCCTTCACCGCCTTGTCGTAGGCCGAGCTGAAATATTTTTCGCTGGTCTTGGCGCGGTTGTCGGAAAGGTTTTGGTTGCGGCTTTCCTCGCCTTCGGGCGAAGCCCACGCACGGATATTCACCGCCTTCATTTCCATGCCCGTGTTGAAGAGGCTGTCCAACGTCTTGATGGAAGCCTTGGCTTCGGGCTTTTTGTTGAGGGGCAGGTTCCAGTTGAGGTTGTAGGTATCTACCAAATAGTAAATCAGAGCCGTGTGAGGAATTACGGTTTCCTTTTCGTATTTGTCGGGAGCGATAGCCACCTTGGAGTGGTTCTTGTCGATGCGGGTGGAGGTGATGACCATGCCCGGCGCCATGCTGCGTTCACCGAGAGGCACATTGCCTTTCACACCCTCGGCCTGCGTGCGGTTGGCAATTTCCATACCGGCGGCTTTCTTCTCGGCATATCCCACGGGATTCACCACCAACTGGCATTCTTCCATTTGGGGAACGAAAGCCACTTCGTCCGAATACGAGAACTTTCCGCCCGTCTTGTTGTTGATCATCGTGCCTTGTCCCTGCGTCTTGAGACCGCGCAGGATAAAGGGCTTGAGTTCGGTTTGACCGCCCTCATACTTGAGCACCGGTTGGAATACCACCACGGCGTTCACCCAAAAATACTTTTGGGGAATGGTGCCTTCTACCGACACTTTCACCTTATCGCCGTGCATTTCGAGCGGGTTCGGCTTCACTTCATACTTGACGGTGGCATGGTTCTTTGCCATGTTCTTGAGGCTCTCGCAAGAGGAAAACATCATTCCCATTGCAAGAATGGCCGCAACGCCAAGAATTTGTACTTTCTTCATAGTGCTATGCTGTTTTTATTTTTCCAGTTGTCAAAACACAAACTGCAAATGTAATAATTTCACTTGAATATTTTTTGCCTTTTGGCAAGGTAGGCCTGCAACACGGGCACAAAGCCTTCCGCAACATCAGCCTCCACGAAATCAATACGATATTGCGCACAACGGTCTTCCAGTTGCCGAAGGTAGGCACGGTATCGTTCCCGATAGGTCTGTCTGTATTGCGCGGGGCTCAACTTCACTTCCTTCCCGCTTTCCATATCCACCAAGCAACAGTGGCGGGCCGAAAAATCAAGTTCCTGCTCGTGTTTTTTGTCGGAAACGTGAAAGAGTATCACTTCGTTTTCGTGATAGCGGAGGTGTTGAAGCGCATCGAACAAAGCTTCGGGCTCGTTCTCACCGTCGAACATATCGCTGAAGAGAATAACCAAGGAGCGTTTGTGGATTTGTTCGGCGGCGGCGTGCAGCATCTCCACGATGTCCGAGCCTTTCCCCAAGGGCGGCTTCTGACGCGAAGCCTCCAGCCTGCGTTCCAGTTCGCCCAAGAGATGTTTGAGGTGGGAGGGGGTGGATTTGACATCGGAGGCGTATTTGTCGTGGGCGGAGATGAAGCGCAGACCCACCGCGTCGCGTTGTTTCACAAGGAGCGTGGAAAGGCAGGCGGCGGCGCAAACCGAAAAAGACATTTTATCGGAAAAGAACATAGATGAGGACGCATCTATGAGGATATGGCAACGCAGATTGGTTTCTTCCTGAAATTTCTTGATATAGAGGCGGTCGGTGCGACCGTAGAGCTTCCAATCGATATGGCGGACACTTTCGCCGGGATTGTATTGACGGTGTTCGGCGAATTCCACCGAAAAACCATGGAAAGGGCTTTTGTGCAAGCCTGTGATAAAGCCCTCCACCACTTGGGAGGCAAACAACTCCAAAGAGGCGAAGGGCTCGGATATTTGTCTATAAAAAGACTCTGACATTCAAATTTTTACTGGACTACAGAATGGCGTCGAGTTTCTTTCTCAAGTCACCTTCGGGAATGCTGCCCACGTGTTTGTCTACCACTTCTCCGTTCTTGAAGAAAATCAAGGCGGGAATGTTGCGCACCTTGTTCTGTTTGGTGATTTCGGGGCAGGAATCCACGTCCACTTTGCCGATGAGGATCTTGCCGGCGTATTCTTCGGCCAGCTTCTCCACAACGGGAGCCAAAGCGTTGCAAGGACCGCACCAAGCGGCGCCGAAATCCACCATAACGGGCGTGGAGGATTTCAAAACCAATTCTTCATAATTGGCATCGGTGATAGTTGTTGCCATGATACAAATGTTTTTATGTTTATACTGCGTTTTGGTTTTAACAAGGGCGAATTTACGCAAAAAACACATACGGAAAAAGGACAAGCCTCCCGTGGGAAACTTGCCCTTTTTTTTCGAGCCGGCTTGCAACCGGCAGGGTCTTCATCGGAATTAGGCACCCAGATGCAGACGACGGAAAGCCACCACCGTGGCATCGCCGTTCTGCTTCACGTAGTCGCCTACGGTGAGCTTGCTGTCCATGATGTATTCTTGGAACATCAAGGTGTTTTCCTTGTAGAACTTCTCGATACGGCCCTTCACGATGTTGTCCAACATCGCCTCGGGAATGTTGCCCGCCTTTTCAGCCGATACGGTGGCGATGATTTCGCGGGCCTGCTTGGCCTGTTCGGGCGTAAGCCAACCCTTGGCCGTGTTCGATTCGATATGTTCTTCGGAATCCACGTGTGCGGGATTGATGCCGGCCTTCGACAAAGCGTTGTCGACAGCCTTCTGAATCTGTTCCTGCTTGGTCTTTTCGCGGGCCACCGACTTTTCGGTCTCGATAGTGGCGGCGGGCACCGATTCCTTGTCGAGGGCGACGGGATTCATGGCGGCCACCTGCATGGCTACATTGTGTCCCACCTCTTCCTTGGCCGAAGCCTTGTCGAAACCTACCAACGTGGAGAGTTTGTTGCCGTTGTGGTTATAGGCGCAAACCATACCCGCCTCGATGAACTCGTAGCCGGGAATTTCCATTTTTTCGCCGATTTTACCCACCAAGTCGGTGATATGGTCGGCCACGGTGCGGCCGTCCACGTCCAAAGTCTTCACTTCGTCGGCGGTCTTCACTTTCTTGGCGAGAGCCAATTCGGCCATTTTGCGCACCAAGCCCGTGAATTCATCGTTCTTGGCCACAAAGTCGGTTTCGCAGCTGAGGCTTACGATGCAACCGAAAGTCTTGTCGGCGTTCACCTGCGCCCAAACCATACCTTCCTTGGCTTCCTTGTCGGCACGGTTGGCGGCCACTTTCTGACCTTTCTTGCGCAAGAATTCAACCGCCTTTTCAAAATCGCCGTCGCATTCGGTAAGGGCCTTCTTGCAGTCCATCATACCGGCGCCGGTCATTTGTCTCAATTTATTTACTTCTGAAGCTGTAATAGCCATTTTTCTAAGTGTTTAGTATTACTTCTTGGAAACTTTCTTGGTGGCGGGAACAGCCTTGCGGGGACGACGGGCACGGCCTTCCTCACCGTTTTCGCCACGCTTGCGGTTCTTTTCGCTACCGCCTTCGTTTTCTTCCTCGTCCATACCGTCTACGGCAAGTTTCTCTTCGCCTTCGGCAACCTCTTCTTCGTCCTTCTGGTCTTTGTCGAGTTTGCGTTCGGTGAGACCTTCTTCAATGGCGTTCACCACTTGTTCCACAATGAGGGCGATGGATTTGGAGGCATCGTCGTTGGAGGGGATGATGAAATCCACCAAGTCGGGGTTGACGTTGGTGTCGACCATGGCGAATACGGGGATATTCAGACGACGGGCTTCGGCCACGGCAATGTGTTCCTTGTTGATGTCAACCACGAAAACGGCAGACGGCAGACGGCTCAAATCGGCAATGGAACCGAGGTTCTTTTCGAGCTTTTCCTTTTCGCGACGGATTTGCAGACGTTCGCGCTTGGAGAGGGTTTCGAACTGTTTGTCGTTCATCAAACGTTCGATACCGGCCATTTTCTTGACGGCTTTGCGGATTGTGGTGAAGTTGGTGAGCATACCGCCCGGCCAACGTTCAGTTACATAGGGCATTCCCACACGCTGAACCTGTTCGGCCACAATGGCGCGAGCCTGTTTTTTCGTGGCTACGAAGAGGATTTTGCGACCCGATTTGGCAATCTGCTTCACGGCAGCGCAAGCCTCATCCAATTTGGCTTCTGTTTTCTGAAGGTCGATGATATGGATCCCGTTCTTTTCGGCAAAGATGTAGGGAGCCATTTTGGGATTCCATTTTCTGCGAAGGTGGCCGAAATGCACACCGGCATCGAGCAACTGCTCAAAAGTTACTTTAGACATAATATTTGTTTTTGTTTACGTTTCGTCTGCACCGGAAAGCCGCTTCAATTTCCGTCTTTCCGTCAATCTTTCGGTAGTCTAACCAAGAGAGTCCGAAAGATTTGAATGCTAAACGGGCAACAACCGCCCTAAAAAAGCGGATAGGAATTGCGCGGACAACCGAAGCCACCCGTAACCGCAATTCCTGTCCGGAGAAAAAATCCTAACGCTTGCTGAACTGGAAGCGCTTGCGGGCTTTGGGACGACCCGGCTTCTTTCTTTCAACCATACGCGAGTCGCGGGTCAGAAGGCCTTGAGCCTTGAGCGCGGGACGATGCGCAGCGTCGATTTCGCACAAGGCGCGGGCGATGCCCAAACGAAGAGCCTCGGCCTGACCTCTCACGCCACCGCCGTCCAAATTGGCTTTCACGTCAAATTGATTCAGCGTGCCCGTTACCTCAAAAGCTTGATTGGCGACATACTGCAACATACCCGTGGGAAAATAGGTCTTGTAGTCCTTGCCGTTTACCACGATGTTTCCGCTGCCGGCGGTGAGATACACACGGGCAACGGCGGTCTTTCTTCTACCTGTTTTGTTTGTAACTTCCATATTATCTTACTACTTGAGGTCTTTAACATTAATCGGTTCGGGGTTCTGAGCCTGTTGCTGGTGTTCGGCTCCCTCATATACATAGAGGTTGCGGAACAACTGACGACCGAGAATACCTTTGGGAAGCATACCTTTCACCGCATGTTCGATAATGAAGCAAGGCTTGCGCTGGAGCATCTGGGCGGGCGTGGCGAAACGCTGGCCGCCGGGATAGCCCGTGTGGCGAACATATACCTTCTCGTTCATTTTCTTACCGGTGAATCTTATTTTTCCCGCATTGATAACAACCACATTATCACCGCAATCGGCGTGAGGCGTGAAGTTGGTCTTATACTTGCCGCGCAACAAAGAGGCGATTTCGGAAGCAAGACGACCGAGCGTCTGGTTTTCGGCATCAACCAAAACCCATTTCTTGTTGGCCGTAGCCTTGTTGGCTGAAATGGTTTTGTAGGTTAAGGTATTCATCTTCAATAATGTTTTTCTCTTAAAATCCTTTGCATACTTCGCGCAAAGGGAGCGCAAAGATATAACAAGTTTTATTTATGAACAACTCTTGTTGAAAATTTTTATCCAA
>CAMWVZ010000060.1 GCA_947177845.1 uncultured Bacteroidales bacterium
TGGGGGGCTTTCGGACTGCAAAAGTAGTGTATTTCATATTCATTACCAAATTTTATTTATGTACCTTTGTGTTTTATGTAAATAATTTTTATGGAAATAAGGATTTCGCTCGGGGCGGGGCTGTGCGCTTGCCTGTGCGCCGTCTTGTCGTGCGGGTGTGCGCGTCAGGAGAGCGTGCAGAAGATAGCGGGCTTCGCCCAAGGTTCGTATTATGCGATAACATATTACACGGCGCAGGAAGCTTTGTCGGCCGAAAAGCTACAACCTGCCGTGGATTCGCTCCTGCAGGCTTTCGATTTGTGCGCCTCGCTGTGGAACGAGAACTCGGAAATCTGCCGCGTGAACCGAAACGAGGATTTTGCGCCGAGCGCCATGTTCTGCGATATGTTCGACAAGGCGCAGCAGGTGTCGCGGCTCACGGGCGGGGCCTTCGACATTACGGTGTCGCCTTTGGTGAAACGCTACGGTTTCAGCAAGAAGGACAAGAACGAGGCGGGCGGCAAGGCGGGCACGTTGTGCGCGGAGGAATTAGCCGAAATCCTGCGTTTCGTGGGTTGGGAGAAGGTGCGTATCGAAAACGGGCGGGTACTGAAAAGCGATGCCCGTCTTCAACTCGACTTCAACGCCATTGCGCAAGGCTACGCCTCGGATTTGGTGTCGCGGATGCTCGACAGCCTCGGCATATCGCGCTATTTGGTGGACGTGGGAGGCGAAATCCGTGCGCGGGGCCGCAAACCCAACGGCGACCGTTGGGTGGTGGGCATCGAGAAGCCTGCCGGAAACGCCATGGACGACCGCGTGGTGATGACCCGCATGTATCTGGAGGATCAATCGTTGGTGACCAGCGGCAACTATCGCAAATACTTCGAGGAAAACGGCAAGCGCTATTCGCATACCATAGACCCCAAGACGGGGCGTTCCGTGCAGCACAATCTGTTGAGCGCCACGGTTCTTTGCGAGGATTGCTGGGAGGCCGACGCATTGGCCACCGCCTGCATGGTGCTGGGCGTCGATTCGGCGCAAGCGTTTCTCTCGCGCCATGCCGGTTACGAGGGCTTTCTGATTTACGCCGATTCGACAGGCCTTTGCACATGGCATACCGAGGGTTTCCCCTTGTTTGAATAATTTATTAATATTCTATACTGGTTTCGGGAGAGTGTTCGCTCCATGAACCGTCGGCATACTGGATTTGCAGGCGGTAGGCATAGTCTGTGTTCATCTTCACCTGCGCATCCACATAATAGCCCTGCTTGGCTTCTTCGCCCGTGAGGACGGCCAAGAGCAGGTTTTTGGCGTTGCCGTCCTCTTTGGCGTTGACGTCCGCGCGGCGGTAGATGCAGATTTTGCGCACGTCGCCTCTTTCGGGATTTTTCCATTGCAGATGCACGAAATGTCGCTCGCGGTCGGCCAGCAGCATGGGGCGCGGCGCGGTAAGGCGCACTTGGTGGTCCACAATGCGCAGGAAAGGTGCGGAAACGGTGTCTTTCTCGCGGTCCTCGCCATAGGCCGAAAGACGGAAGGTGTAGCGGCGGTTGTAGTAGGAGGCGGGGAACTTGAAGTAGCAAGACTGCGGCAGGACTTGGTCGGGGGAGGTTTTGGGATAGTCGTGCAACAGCACCCAGTCGGAGCTGTCTACCTTATAGTATAGGCTCTGCCCGCGCAGATAGGCCGAGGGACTGTTTTGCCACCTCAACGTAACGCCTTGGTCGTCGCTCAAATCGTCGAGCTCGAATACGGGCGGCACGGGCGGGCGCGGAAGTCCGTTGCCCACCTGCACCCACTCGCTCAGTTCGGAGGGGTTGCCGCGCTTGTCCACGGCTCCCACGGCATAGAAGAATTTTTGCCCTGTGATACGCGAAAGGGTGTCGACGAAGAAAGTGTCGGCCACGGGGCGTGTGGTTAGCTGCACATACTCGCTCTGCGGCGAGAGTTTGAAGAATACGCGGTAGCCTTGGCAGTCGGGGTCGGGAACGGCGTTCCAATGCAGGTGCAGCACGCTTGCGCTGTCTACCTCCGCACGCAGCTGCGCGGGGGCGTGGGGAGGCACGCTGTCTTCTTCCTGTCTGAAAAGCGGCAGCGAGACTTTGCTTTCTCCGTTCTTGCCGTGGGCGGTGAGATAGAGGTAGGCCGTGGAGGGCAGTTGCTCTTTGGAAAGGAGGCAGGAGCGGTAGTCGGGCGGTATGGCGGCCACAAGGGGTTCGCCCGTGAGGATGTCGGAGGGCGCGCTCAAAGCGTGCAAGGAAAAGTGTTCCACGCGGTCTTGCTCTTCTTCGGGAAACGACCAGAACAGGCGCTCCCCTTTTTTGTCGGATTGCAGGGAATCCAAGCGGGGAAGGGCGTGAAGATAGGCGATGTCCTTGCCGGGACGGCTCACGGCCACCACGCTTTCGTTGCCGAACAAATCGCGCGCCAACACGCGGTAGCGGTATTCGGTATCGCTATTGGGAAGCGAGTCGATATAGGCCACGCGGTGGCTTTCGTCCTGCACGAAATCGGCATAGATTTCTTGGTTGAGACGCGTGTAGCGGGGCGACTTGGGATAGTTGAGCGAGACGGGGTTTCGGGGTGCCACGGGCGCGGTGCTTTCGGTCCGTTCGATGAAATAGCCTACGCAGGGTTCTCCTGCGGGTGAATGCGGCCAGGAAAGCGTAACCAGACCGTCTTTAAATTCCGTTTGCAATTCGGCCACGGGGCGGGCGCCGAGAGGCGCGGTTTCTTCCAGACGGGTAAAGAAAATCGCCGTGTCGGCAGGCACCTGAACCATGCTGTCGCCTATGGCGGCAGTGGTGTCGGAGGGCCAATAGAGGCGGTAGAGGTAGTATTTCCCCGCCCGCACATCCTCGTCCACATAGCCCATACCGCTCAAGCAGGCCACGGCAAAGGAACGGTCGCAGGCCAAATTCGCCAACACGAAACGCAGGGCATCCTGTTCCATGCGTGCCTTGAGTGCCTGCCAATCGGAGGCGGAGCCGCCGAAATCCAGTTGCAGGTCGGGCGAATAGACCGCCTCGCCCAAAACGGCGGCATATTCATCGCTCCGCGCCATTTCCGAAAGCAAGGCGGTGTCTTGTTGCAAAAAAGGCGTAACCGGTATGCGCTTGCACACAGGCGGGGTATATCGCGCCGCATCGAATTCGTAGCGTTCCAGAATCACGCCCCGTTCCATCATTCTTTTCCAATGTGGGTATGTGGAGGCCGCCCAGCGCAAGGAAACCTTTTTGTTTTTGCAAAAACCCACCATATACAGGCTCTTCGCGGCCGAATCCGCAACCGTGGCCGAATCGGCCTCCGCCCCCATACCGCACGCGCACCACAGAAAGAGCGCGCTCATCATCACACTACACACTATCTTTTTCATCATTTCTCTTTTTTATTTGTTTTCAAAATTCACTTTCACTTCGGATGTCACCGTGCCGTCGGGCAACACATAGCGCAACACCACGGGATAGCTGCCGTTGCGGATAGGCTTGAAATTCTTGCCCAGCCATGCGTAGTAGGGCGACTGCATCAGCAACGAGCTATGCGCCACCGAGCCCAATATTGCGTTGAAGTCTTGTTTATATTGCACGGGCAGGGCGTAGATCCACGGGAAAAATTCGGTGGAGCCTTCGCGGTAAAGCACCGACGGATAGACTGCCCAAGTGGGAATCACGCCTTCCCTACCCTCTCTTCTCTCGAATTGCACCGTGCCGTTGTAGGGATACTTCTCGTAGACCAAGGGGTAGATGTCTTGCTTGTAGTAGGGTTCGTCGCTCAAGTCGGCGCTCGCCTGCACCAAGGGCGCGTAGCCGCTGTAAAGGGTGCCTTGCCGCTCGTTCTCGCAGAAGGATTCCCGCGCCTTCATGTTGGCTTGCAGATAATGCACGTCGGGGTCGTTAACATAGGCATAGCCCTCGGCGTTCACATAGATGATAGGCGTGCGATAGGCCTTGTTGAGACTCACCGCTTCCATTTTGCTCTTGAAATCCTTGAAAAGACCTGTCTTGAAACGGTAGCAAAGCACGGTCTTGTCTTTGTCGGATTTGGTGGCCGATGCGGTGAGGGTGACGGTTTCCTGCTCCAAAGCGCCGTCGTCGGAGGCATAGACCGTGGCGTTCTGCAAGGCGGAGGTTTGCGCTCCGGACGCTTGCGTGGCACCCTTGTATTCCATCACCAAGCGCAATTCGTATTCGGTGGAGGTTTTCAGGCCTTTGGGCATCGTCCACATCACCCGTCTTTCGGCTTGATTATACGTGAAAGGCACCGAGAGGGAGTCGCTTGCCGAAAGCAGCACCACACGCATACGGTAGTCGGGGTCGGAGAAGAGGTCGGCCATGCCGCGTTTGAGGAACACGAAACCTTTGTCGGTTTCTTCGGGCAGGTAGTGTTCCTGATTTCTGACAGGATAGCAATACTGCACGTTGCTCCAAGGAATGCTGTCGGGTGCGGAGGCGGTCTGAAAGCTATAAAGACGGTTTTCGTTATAGTCTTGGCCGTTCTCGTCCTTGAGCGTTGTCCACGACGAGGCGCCTTTCTTTTCCTTTGCGCCCACGGCGAGCTTGAAATCGAGCGTGGCGTTGGCGGGAAGCATATCGTGCGAAAGGAATTTCACCACGCGATTGTCTTGGTCGTATTCAAACTTTCCTTTGAGTTTGGTGCCGCCGTACCACAGTTCGTATTGGTCGAGGTTGATTTTCATACGGCGTTCCTGCCTGTCATATTCTTCCACGATTTCGGTTTCTACGGGGAAGTTGAAGGCCGCTTGCGGAACCGAGAAAACATCCACGTTCCTGCTACCTTTTTCGGGCAGGGTGGAACTGATGACGTCCGCGCCGTCGGCAAAGCCCTGCTGCATCATGGTGCAGCTTTGGCCGAGGTTGAAATCGAGGTTGAACTTGCCGCGTACCAAGCCGTTGAGAATGGAAACGTTAACGCCCAAAGAGCCTTCGAACGAGGCGGGGTTGGGCAACCCCGCCCGCAGCAGCGCGCCCACTTCACCCCGCAGAATGGAAAAATTGCGCTTCTGTCCGAAGAGCTTGAGATAAAGTCCCACATCGGTCATCATATAGGAATAGGCCTGTCCCTGCGCATACCAACCCTTGATGCCGGGCGCGCTGCCCGTTTCCTGACAGAGCGTGCCGGGGTATTTTTTCATCATGATGTCGAAACCCACCTCGGCATCGAAAGCCGCATAGAAAATAAGAATGGGTATGGTGCCTGTGGAGAGGTGGAAATTGGAGCCGAAGGCCAGGCCCGCGCCCTCCCGCAGCTCGTTCATATCGGGCTGGGGATAGGAGGTTTTGAGCAGGTTCTGCAATTTGGAGGACGGTCCGGGAAAATCCGGAAGCTGGCTTCCCGTCATGAAATACGCCCCTGCCTTGGCCTGCAACGGGCCCACTTTCAGCTGCACCGCCAAAGGTTGGGCCGGTTCCCCCACTTTGATATACCAGTTGTCTCTTCCGAAATGCATACCCATGGTGCCCATGTGCCCCCGGCTTCCCGCGCCCTTTATCACGCCCATGTCCATAAAGACATCGAAAAGTCCCGTAAAGGCGTGGTTGGTGAAATCCATATCGAGCTTGACATTGGCGGTGACGGAAGCGTCGGCCGAAGCGGCTCTGCGCTGGTCTTCGACAGAGGGCTGTATCTTGGCGGCCAAGTCGGTGATTTTTTGAGTGAAGTTTGCTATATTAATATTGTTCTCAGCCATGAGCTTGCCGACACCGGTGAGCGTGAAGCGCGAAGCGCCGCCGTTTTTATTGAACAGCATCTCGAAAGTGAGTTCGGCATTGAACACCTTTTCGTCTTGCAAGGCCAGCACCACGGCGGTCTTGAGCCCCAGCGACTTGGTGCTGTCGGGCACATAGCGCAGCCCCGTGCTCGTCATACCGATGCCGTCCGTATTTTCGCCGAAGTCACCGGGCGTGGCCAACGGCCCCGAGAAATGCTCCATGCGCATGTGCTTGTAGGCGCCCCCGCCGATAGCGGCAATCTTGAAACCCGGAAAGACGGGAATGCCCGTCGCCCCCAAACGCGCCAGCACATCGGCATACCAATAGCGGTAGGTGGACGCGCTGCCGAACATCATGTCGGCGCGGAGCCCCAGCCCGCCCAAAGGTTCTATCTTGAAATCGAGCATACCTTGAAAACCGTTGCCGTAGACCTTGTCTCCCTTGATGAACTTCACCCCACCCGCAAACGTGAGGAAGGAATTGGAGAAGTCAATCTTCACTTC
>CAMWVZ010000061.1 GCA_947177845.1 uncultured Bacteroidales bacterium
TTGAGGTCTATCACCAAACGCTGCCCCACAGGATATTTGTTGCAGTTTTGGGTCATTTCAATCTCCACGTCAATGCCGGCGGATTCGTCCTGCACATAGATTTTCTTGTAGAGGCTTCCACCCACATCGTTGCCCGTCACCACAGCTTCTATATACAGAGCCGTGTCGATGGCGGCGTAGTTGGAGCTGGAGGGAAACATGCTGATTAACTCGCGTATCGTGATATTGGCCTTGAGGTCGGTGGTGGGCGGTTCGGGCATCACGGGGTCGCCGCAACCCACGCAAGTCATCAGGAGTCCCGCCACGGAGAGCAAACCGAAATATTTTATCATTTTCATCTTCTTGCAGTTTTTAGGTTAGAAACGAATGCTTGCGTTGATAAAGAATGTGGTGCCGTAGGCATAGAAATAACGCGGAGGATATTTGTCCACATTGTGTTCGTAGTAGTCGAAACGACGCTGCTCGTAGCCTCCCGTGCGGATGTTGCGGTTGTTGGTGCAGTTCTGAACCGAGGCGTTGAGGTTGAGCTGGCAACCCTTAAAGCGGAAAATCTTGCCCACCGAAATATCGAGCGTCCAGCCGCCGGTCAACCTTTCCTCGTCGAGAATGGCGTGCAGAAGCTCGCCGTTGTCTTGCGAAACACCCTCGATAGCGGCCTGCGAACGGCGCTCGGGGTTCATGCTCAGATAGTTCCAAGCGGCGTAGTTGACATTGGCATTGATGAAGATGCTGAAGGGAGCCTGATAGTTCAAGCCGAGCGAACCGGCCAGCTGAGGCGTTCCCGTCACACGGTAGTTCTTATAATAAATGGTGTTCGTCTGATCCTCGAAAGCCCCATTCTCCGCCGAAATCGTGGCCGTGGGGTTGTTCGTGTAGCGGTAGTTGCCCACATTGCCCACCAAGGTGGCGCTCAACTGCGGCATGATCTTCACGTCCAAACCCAACTCGATGCCCTGATGCGTCTGGTTGACGTTGTTGAGGGTATAGTTGACGAAGGTGCGGTAGTCGTCGTGATAGAAGCTGAACGATTCCATACCGTCGAAGAACATCGTGTGATAGAGCGTCAGACGGCCCGATACCACGGGAGTCTGCAACACATAATTGAGGTCTACCGAGAAAATCTTTTCGTTTTGGAGGTTGGAGGCCACCACGTCCTTGACACGGGGCGAAACATAGGCGTCGCGGATATAGGGGGCGCGGGTCTTCCACGCTACATTGGCGTAGAGGTAGTTGCGGCCGTTGATTTTCCACGTGGCACCGGCTTTCACGCCATAGTTGAAGAAGCTGTGCACATCGCCCTTGCCCTTGGAATTGTTGGGGGCGCGCCCGTTGCGCATCTTGCCGTAGCGCCAGAAATTGGAGTTGGACAACTCGGCACCGGCGTAGAGGTCCCAGTGCGCGAGTTCGAATTTAGCCAAGGCGAACAACTGTTCGTAAACCAAGTGCATGTCGTAGTTGTAGCCGTAGATGTCGCCCTCTTTCACGATACGGTTGGGATGGTCGAGGTCGTTTTGAATTTCGTCCGCGTCCGAGGAGAAGTCGCGTTCGGCGAACTGGTCGATGTCGAGCCAGTAGTTGCCGCCCAAAAGGTCGTCGATAGTCTTGAAGTTGTGGGTGATGCTGTTGCGCACCCGCGCACCGGCGTTGAGTTTGATTTGGTCGGTGAAACGGTGGTTCATCACCGAGCTGATATCGAAGTCGTTGACATCGTTGCGGCGGTCTTCCACCACATATTTGGACTGCTTGCCCTGCGCTTTCTGAATGTAGTTCACTTCATAGAGACCGTCCCAATTGATTTGGCTCTTGGAGGGGTCGTTGCGCCAAAGCTCGGCCACCATATCGGCCGTGGCGGGGTCTTCGTAGTAGGAGGGCAGGTAGCGGTAGTAGTCGGGACGGGGGTCGGCCGCGTCGTACCAGTTGAGCGAGGTGGTGCCGTAGCGACCGAACTGATAGCTCGCCGTGGTGGTTACCTGCGTGTTGTCTTTATCGTAGTCCCATACCAACTGGAAGGTGGGCAGGAACATCTGACGGATGCGGGCCGAACGGATTTTGCCGTCCTGATAGCCCCAGTTGCCGTTGTAGTAGTTGGTTCCCACCAAATCATACACTTCCTGATACGAACCGCCCTGCGTGGCGCGCTTGGTGGGTGCGCCGAAAGCCACGAAACTCAGCGCGTGGCCGCTCTGACGGAAGCGTTTTTCCAAAGAGAAGTAGTAACCCAGACTGGCGTACATCAAACCGTCGGGCGTACCGCCGTTATCCACCAGCTTTTGGGTGTATTTATCGGTGAAGCCCGGCACACGCACCTTGGTGTTGGGATTGTAGACCAATCCGTCGCCCAGACGCGCCGATACACTCAACGCCACCGCCCAGCCGCTGGGCAGCACGCCCGAACCGTAGGTGTACATAAGACGCTGGGTATAGGTGCGGTTGGTGATGGAGTAGGTTACCTTGTGCTGCTTGGCGATGGCCGAGGCGCGCATGTTGATGTTCTGCTCGCCGCCGATGTTGCCCGCGCCGAAGTTGCTCGGGTTGAGGCCGCTCACAGCCTCCTTGTTGCGCACGGCATCGTTGAGCCCGCCCCATTCCGACCACGAGGCGCGGCCGCTTTCGGGGTCGTTCATCAAGGCACCGTTCACATACACATTGTTGTAGCGGTTGTCGTAGCCCCGCGCCTTGAAGTAGGCGAAACCGAGATTGTAGCCCGCGTTACGGTCGAACACGTCCTGCGACTGGGTCTGCAAACCGGCCACGGTCTGACCGCCATAGCCCATGTCCTCGTCCGAGTCGAGTTCGAGCGAAGCATTGTCGGAAGCCGGCGTGTTGGCCGATTCCTTGAGTTTGTACTGTCCGCCCTCCAAGTCCCTTACATTGAAAACGCCGCTTTCGTAGTTGGCGGCGGAGATGGAGAGGGTGATTTTTCCCTTGTCGGGAAGGTTGCCCAGAAAGAACGAACCGTCGGCGGCGGTGCGGACCGATTCGGAACCGGAGGAGACTGTGGCTCCTGCGATAGGCTTGTTGCTGTTGCCGTCTGTCACGATGCCGTTCACATGCCTCTGGGCAAATGCCGACACGGACAAGACCGCAAAGAGCAAAAGGGTTGTCCAATGCTTCATTATGTGCGAGTTTTGATTTTTTTCAAAAAATTCAAGGAAACAAACAAAGGTAATAAAAATTATGTTATTCCTGTTCGGCGGTTTCTTCCAAAATCTCGTCCGTCAGACCCGGCTTCCAGCCCTCCACTATCTTGAGCATACCCGAATAGGTGATTTCGCTGCGCATACTGCTCTGCACATAGAGGGTGGCGTAGGCATCGCGGGTCACCTTCATCTCTATATTGAAACTTTCCCCTATCTGATATACCTTGAACTTGACGCGGTAGGCGCCCCGGCGCAGGGTGTCCACGCTGTAGTCCGCCACGGGACCGTCCAAATCCAAGGTGAGGTTCTGCGCCACGGCGAGGTTGGGCGAGGAAAAACGGCCGATATAGGGCAGGGAAGTCTGCACGCGGCCCCGCCGCACGAAAAACGGAACGGGAACCGAAAGCCGCCTTACGCCCTGCGTCAGGAAAACTTGGTCTATTTCTATGGCGAATACCCTGTCGTTCAATACATAAGGAATCCAAGTCTTGTTCTCTTGCGAGGAGGAGGCTTTGGCGGAAGCCGCCTTGCCGGAACCTGCCGTCGTGGCACCCTGCGCTTGCAGGGACTGGCCGAACATCAGCACACAGAGACACGAAAGGAAAAAGGAGGTAGTTTTTTTCATAAAACGGGAATTTTCATTAGCCAAAGGTAAAGCTTTTTACTATCTTTGTGTAACTAAATTTGATAAAATGTTGCTGAAATCGTCGCAGAACAATCCGCTTCTGCAATACATTATCCTGCTGTTGCTCTCGTTGGCGCTGTGGGGCGGAGAGTTCCGCACCGAGGGGCCGGGCGAATGGCGGGTGTGGCTGTCGTGGGCGGTGACCTTGGCTTCGGCGGTGGCTTTCGGAAAAGTGATGATACGGCACGGCCTTTCGCGCAACGACGGCTTGCTGGCCGTCCTTTTCCTTTGCGCGGCCTCGATGTACGGGGCGCGCACCTTCTCGCTCGCGCTCTGCCTCTATCCGTTGGCGGTGCTCACGCTACACTATATATTATGTCTGTACGGCAAGGACAAATCCTATCCCGCCACCTTCAACATGGCGTTCCTTTGGGGGCTGATTACCATTCTTCAACCCGATTTGTTCTTTACGCTTCCCTGCATCTTCTTGATAATCATAGCCTACTCGATGAACCAATGGCGGGAATGGGTGTGCGCGGCGGGAGGTATCCTCTTTGTCTATCTGCTCCTGTTCATTTTCCGCTATCTGATTGAGGGAACGATGCTGTGGCCCGCGTGGAACGCTTGGTTCCGTTTCGGTTTCCCCGCATGGAACGGCGCGATGCTCCTGCCGTTGGCGCTGTTGGTGCTGATGAGCCTGCTCTCGCTGGGCACGGTTCTCTCTTTCCGTCAATACACACAGACTCTTGAGATTTCGGAAAGACGCAAATCCTCGGCCTTGGTGGTGATGTTCCTCTATTTCCTGATATTCTTTTCGGTGACGGAAGTGGCGATGCCGGCGCGCTTCTTCCTTTTCTTTCCGCTCGCGTTCCTTTCATGCCGCTTCCTGTGCCACGGAAAAATCAATTTCTGGCGCGAAGCTGCATTTCTTTTGATTATGGGAATGAGCGTGTTACAAGTCTACCTGTAATTTTTTTTGCAAAAAACTTCGATAAAATCGCTCTTTGAACGATATAAGGGAAAAAGAATTTTTTAACCCTTACGTAAAAAAGAGAGATTATGATTGTGAAAACCTACGGCGCAGCCCTCGAGGGCATCGACGCTTTGTGTATCTGTGTGGAAACCAGTATTGAAACGGGCGTCAACTTTATGTTGGTGGGCTTGCCCGACAGCGCGGTCAAGGAGAGCCACTACCGCATCGCCACGGCCTTGGAGCATTACGGCTACAAGATTCCCGTCAAGAAAATCGTCATCAACATGGCACCGGCCGATATGCGCAAGGAAGGGTCGGCCTACGACCTCACCTTGGCTATGGGGATTTTGGCCGCGTCGGGGCAGTTGCCGCAAGATGCGGGCACGCCTTCGGTGCAGGAGTATATGATGATGGGCGAGTTGTCGCTCGACGGGCGTCTGCAACCGGTAAAAGGCACGCTTCCGTTTGCGTTGGAGGCCAAAAGGCAGGGTTTCAAGGGAATAATTCTTCCTTTGAAGAATGCGGCGGAGGCGGCTATGGTGCGCGACATACCCGTGTATGCGGCGGAGAACCTGAAACAGGTGGTGGATTTCTTTGCGGGGAAGGAGGCGTTGCGGCCTTTTGAGGCGCCTGTTGCCGAGGAGGTTTCGGAAACTACGGACGTGCCCGATTTCTGCGAGGTGAAAGGGCAGAGTTTCTGCAAGCGGGCGTTGGAAATTACGGCGGCGGGCGGCCACAATATCCTGATGATAGGCCCTCCGGGCTCGGGCAAGACGATGCTGGCGCGCCGCTTGGCGGGGATTTTGCCGCCGCTCACCTTGGAAGAGGCCTTGGAAACCACCAAGATATATTCGGTTTCGGGCCATCTGCTGCAAACCCGACGCCTGATGACGCAGCGTCCTTTCCGCGACCCGCACCACACTATCAGTTATGCGGCTTTGGTGGGGGGAGGACCCTATCCGCAGCCGGGCGAGATTTCGTTGGCGCACAACGGCGTATTGTTTTTAGACGAATTGCCCGAGTTCGCCCGTTCCACCTTGGAGGTGTTGCGGCAGCCTTTGGAAGACAGGAAGATAAGTATCTGCCGCGCCAAGATGCGGGTGGAATATCCGGCGGGGTTCATGTTGGTGGCTTCCATGAATCCTTGTCCCTGCGGCTATTACAATTCGCCCGACAAGCCCTGCACGTGCAAGCCCAACGAGATAAGCCGCTATATGGGCAAGATTTCGGGGCCTCTCATGGACCGTATCGACATGCAGGTGCAGGTGTTGCCGGTGCCCTACAAGGACTTGGCTTCGGACGCGGTGTCGGAGAAGAGCGCGGTGATTCGGGCGCGGGTGGTGGAAGCGCGCCGACGGCAGTCAGCACGATGTGCGGCGGCGGGCGACGGGTTTGTGTGGAAACCGCAGAGGGAGACGCGCCCCAATCGGAAATAATGCCGTCGGTCCCAGTGT
>CAMWVZ010000062.1 GCA_947177845.1 uncultured Bacteroidales bacterium
ACGAAAATAACCGCACCTGCACCGTGCGCGTGAACGACAACGTGGATTTGTATGATGTGAAACTCTACGCAGTGACGGATAAGGATTTAAAAGGATTCTGCCTGCTTCCGGCCAAAGACAGCCAAGTGTTGGTGGCCCGCATCGCCAATGGAAACGACCTCTTTGTGTGTTCGTTCAGCGTAGTGGACAAGGTGGTGGGAACGATTGGGGATAAGGTTGAAATCGCTATTGATGAAGAATCGCTGTCGTACAAGTGCGACAAGACCGAAATTGAGGTCAAGTCGGCAGAACTGACCGCCAAGATAGACGGTGTGGAATTGGAGATAAAGGGTAACAAGATTAAGGTAAAGGCAGATGAAATCGCATTCAATGGGGGCAGTAATGACGGCCTAATCAAGATAAATGACCTGACAACAAAAATAAACGGAATTGTGGATGAATTTAACAACCACACACACTCGGTTACCACAAAAGATATTCAAACCACAGCCACGGTGGCTATGGGGCCTGTTGGGCAGATAAGCGGAACTGTTCCGGCTCCATCGAATAAGCTTGACAAATTGGACAAATCCGCATATGAGGATACAAAGGTAAAACACTAACCACCATGACAGACATAAAACATACCGATACCGGCGATATCGACCTCTCCAATCGAGATTTGCAATACACAAATTCCGATGAGCAGCATCAGAAAGACATTTTGCTGTCGCAGAAAGGCTACTACAAGGAACACCCCGAAATGGGTGTCGGTATCGCCGATTATACCAATGAAACCGACCCGGAAGCCTTGTTGCGAAGCATCAAGAAGGAATTTTCCACGGACGGCATGAAGGTGTCCCGTGTAACGATTACCGCCACCGGCGACCTCGAAATAAACGCACGCTATGAAGACGATTAAGACGGAACCGAACCAAACCATCTACGACATCGCCGTGCAATATTATGGCACGTTGGACGGTGTGGAAGAACTGATAGCCCTCAATCCGGGCATCAAGAACGATACGAAGGCTTTGGTCGCCCTCGGCATCAATACAGCCAACCAAGACCCCGTGTTTCGTTTCGATGTGGCCATCGCGCCCGGTTCGGTATTGGTGTTTGACGAAACAAGCAAGACCATCGACGACAAGGTGGTCAAGAAGATAGAAAACCCCATAACAACATATCAGATATGGCAAGAACAATAGCAGAAATACAATCGACAATCAAACAGAACCTTGAAGAACGCCTGCCCGGACTGAGCACAAGCAAGGTGGGCGAATGGTCGCTTTGGCAACATATCGTGGCCGTGGCCATTCATTCCTTTGAATTGATACTTGACCTGTTCCGCAAGGAGATAGACGACCTTACCGACAAGATTACGCCCGGCACGCTACGCTGGTATGCGGAGATGTGCAAGCGGTTCCACAACGGAGAAGACCTGTTGTTTGACGAAAAGACAGCCTTGTTGTATTACAAGAATCAGGACGACAAGACCAACGAAATCATCAAGGTGGCGGCGGTAAGCGAAGTTACCGTGATTACAGGCGGAGTGTCGGAAACCAAACTGTTCATCAAGGTGGCCAAGGAAGAGGGCGGGAAAATTACCGAACTGTCTGCCGATGAGAAATACAACTTCGTGAATTATATCGAAGCCATCAAGTTTGCCGGTTGCCAAACCGAAATCATCAGCACCAAGGCCGACCAAATACAATATCAGATGCGGGTGTATCACGACCCCGCCATAGCTCACGACAAAATCGAAAGCAGCGTATTGGCCGCCCTCGAATCCTACAAGACATCCTTAAGCTTTGATGGCGTGCTGTACCGGCAACAGTTGATTGATGCCGTAATGGGCGTAGAGGGCGTTACCACGGTCGATATGTATGCCTTGAAACACCACCGTTTCAAGGATGCCGAAGGGGTATGGAAGGATATTGACACCCATGCCTCCTTGGATGCCGGGTATTTTGACTACTCCGATACCAAGGAATACAAATGTCTGTTGGAAGTCAAGTCTGTCAACGAACTACTCAAAGCCTAAGCCATGGATATCAATATCAGACACCTTGCCTATCAGTTGTTGCCACCACACAAACGCCTGCCGAACCGTGCCAACTGGCTCGTGTCGCTGTTGGCTCCGTTAGCGGAATTGTGGAATGAATTCTACACGTGGCGGGCAAACAAGCGCATGACGCTCAACGTCAACAGCCAGTTGCTGGTACTGCAGGGGTATTTGCAGATTAAATACAACCAACCCTTCGACATCTATATTGAGAGTTACAGGGACGGGTTGCCGTGGATTGCACTGAGTCTTGCGGAAAGCGAAGAGATGATACCCGAAATCGGGTTAATTGCCGAAGAAGACAGCAAGCATGAGCAGATACCGCTGCAGGACGAAATCAGAACCCGTTTCAACGGGGTTGACTTCAAGGTGTATATCCCCAAGGGACTTGACCGAACCCTTATCGCCGCCGAGATTGAGAAATATCGGCAGGCACTTGTCAAATATGAAATAATCGAAAAAGAATACAAACAATGAAAGAACACGTTCAAAAGCCAGGTGTCCGCAAATGGGCGGGCGAAGATTTGATAGAATTACAGGGAGAATCCTTGACGGCCATACAGGCATTGGTGGAACCCTATGCACCTTGCATCGTCCAAGGGTGCGAGGTATCGCACACAGATGGAGTGTATCGGGTTCAGCCCGGTATTGTAGCCCTGAAAGGGAGTAACGAAGACGGCAACGCCTGCACAAAAATCGTGCGGTTTGCGGGTTATACCGGCGAAGTATTGCCCATATACCTGACGATAAAGGTAACGCCCTATATGCGTGTGTATGCGGATGAGGAAAACAAGCCTATTGCCTACGAATATACCGCTGAAGCATCGACAACACCGTCTGCTGTGCCCTATTTGATGATTGGTGCCTCCGGTGCGGAACGCCTTGTTGACACTATCGGCATCACACAGAAACTCGACCGTGATGGTGGCAATGCCTCCAACGTAAAGGTGGTATCCTTTGTGTCAGATACTGCCAAAGACCGGGTCAATCTCGAGGCAGGTTCAAGTCTGAAAGAACTCTTCGGGAAAATACGCAGGTGGTTCAATGACCTTGGCAAACTCGCTTTCAAATCCACAGTAGGCACGTCTGACTTCGACGATGCCTTGACTACCGCGTTCAACAACAAGGTGGACAAAGACGGCGAAAAAGTGCTTTCAGAATGCGATTTTTCTCAAGTCTACAAAGACAAATTGGATGGAATTGCTAAAAATGCGGAGGTAAACGTTCAAGCGGATTGGGATGAAACCAAAACCGACAGCGATGCGTTCATTAAAAACAAACCCGGTAACGCCACAGCACAAAAAGCCGGCTTTATGTCGAAAGACGACAAAGAAAAACTCGATAGTCTTGAAATAGGACTTGATGGATTCAGTATCTATCGCACAACCATGTCCAGAACCACAGGCATCACTTATGCAGGTCTGAGTATTACCAAATACTTCGGTGATAATTTGGAGCTTTTAGGAGGGCGCACCTTGCAGGTAGGAGATTTCATGATAGAAGCATCCGTGAACTCCTATATGTACAAAATTACTGCTGTTGCCGCTACAACCTTTGATTGTGAGCGAGTCTGCTCCCTACGTGGGGCGACTGGTGCGCAGGGCGCAAAAGGAGATACTGGAGCAACAGGAGCAACGGGATCTCAAGGACCAACGGGTCCACAGGGACCACAAGGCGCAGAAGGCCTTGGCATTTGGCGTTCTTCCACCGCCACTACCAATACCACGTCCTCGATAACGCTTTCATCCATCACGATACCTACGGGGCGTTCTGTCAAGGTGGGCGATCTCATCATCGCCAATTCCACGTATTCGTACCTGTATCGGGTTACAGCGGTATCGTCCACTACGGCTACGGTTACCTATCTGACTTCTCTGCGCGGGGCGCAGGGTGCACAAGGTGCGGCAGGAACAAATGCCACCACCACGGCGGTGGCCACCCCAAACGCCGCCGGTTTGATGTCCTCCGCCGACAAGAGGAAGGAAGACGGTTTCAACCCCATTATATCAACAGATATAAATGATACGGTCTCCGACATGGATGAGCGGGGCGGCAAACGGACCTCCTCGGAACCCATTCTGTGTATGATGACCAATTTTATCGGTACGACATATCCGTATGGTCTGTGTTTGATTGGACTCACCCAATCGTCTGTGACGCTGACAAACTGCTCCCCCTCCGCCCTTGCGTCCAATAAAATCCTCAAATCAAAGGATGGATTTTATATCAACTTTGTAACCCTGAAAGGCATGTGGCCTTATAACAAAGGGGTTAAATTAACACGGTCTGGCTACACTTCGTTCTCAAGAGGCGCCACAATTTGTTTCGATTTCACCGACAACGATATAGATGCACAGATACCAAAACTGAATCTCTCTTCGTTGGCCCCAACCTGCTTATTGTTTCCAACTGCCACCACCTCTGCCGCAGGTTTTATGTCTGCCGCCGATAAGAGAAAACTTGATACCATGCAGAATCCTATCCCTGTGGGGGTTTATTTTCTAGGCTCTGGCGGATTACGCCATGGGCATGGTAAAGATATCAAGGTGAATTTAAACACAACAACCAAAATATATACCATTCAAATTCTTAATGGAGAAGGAGCATATACTTTCTTGCCCTTATCTTACAATGGGAACACCATTGTTTTCAATAATGATTATATCAATTCTGGAAATAATTACAAAATAGACTGTTATATAAGAACATTGGATAATTCCTCAAAGATCACAGTCGATACCGGTTTTGTAATGTTTCAACTTTCTTAAAAAATGCTTAACTTTGCAAACTAAATTTGCTTAAAATGAAAAAGTTATTATTACTTACCATTGCTTTGTTTTTATTTTGTTCATGCGAACCTGAAGGTAACAACAATAAAAGCAAGAAAAGCATGCTTTGGAACGCCTCGTGTAAAGTGAATATTCAGGCAGGAAACGGTCAAAAGAAGAATGTTGAGGTGGTGGGCGACAGTGTCGCAGTTCACCGCTTGTGTGTATATGCCGATGAGATGGGGGGATTACTGAATAAAGACCTGTGGCATCTGCAAGTTGACACTTTCTGGCATACTCGGGATTCGTGGACCTTTAATATGGCCTCTCTTGAAAGAGATACGATAAACCATACCTTTACTTTTTGGAATAGTTTTGTTATACAATTTCATGACTATTATATGGAAAACGGTGAACAAATGGGGCTTGAAGGTTCAGAATATCTAGGGTTATTGGCTTCCTATGATCTTCCCTTGTTCCGTGCTATATATGACACTGTCAAACACGAATACATGGATCCTTATAATATTTATGGTTTGCCTGGATTGGTGGAAAATCCAACTTTGGTATGGGATACCTTGGGGTATATTCCCTTTTCGCTTATGGAGAAGAATCGCAACATATTACTCCAAATGCTCGAAGAAAAACGCTACCAAGATATGCTTGATTTCTTAGAATCCGGAGCCTACGTCATCTACACCTGCACTGGCGAGGAATACCGTAAAGCCCGTCAAGAGTTGGATTAGTCCAATCCTCACTTTTTGATAAGAAAGCCTGTTGGAACTTTTGTTCCAACAGGCTTTTGTTTTAACCGGGCCGTGGCAATCCACAACCCGGTTTGTTGAGAGAGACAACCTACTTCTTTAATGAAGCGGTCGCGCTGTTACCCGACAATCCCGAAGTATCCGCTTTCAGATACCGCAGGAATGTCCGGTAGTTGCAGCCGTAAACAGGATAGATATACTTCTTCCATACCATCTTATGGCAGGAATCCTGATAGGGTTCGTAATGGAGTCTGTCTATCTCCTGTATCTGTTTGGCGCGAAGCAAATAGCCTTCGCTATGATTGTTTGCCTTAGATTTCATAGGCGTTATTTTATTTATTAACAATTTGTTTTTGTGTCTTCCGACCAATTTCGACTTTTGGTTTTGCCGAGGTGGGAACGATGCGCTGATAATCTTCTTCTTGATTCAAGGTTTTTAGGGGTTATTACTCGTAGATTTTACTTGATTGTCTGTTTTTTCTGAAGCAAAAATCTGTAAAAAGAAGATTACAACAAAAAATAGTGTCCGTTTTAGACACTGTTTTTGTG
>CAMWVZ010000063.1 GCA_947177845.1 uncultured Bacteroidales bacterium
TCACCGTCAACCACCTTGAATTCGTCTTTCGGAAATTCAAAGGTCTGATCAATCAAATCGGAATATTTGTTCTTCATTTTTCAAATTTAAGTTAGTCGGATTGAAAAATTTTTGCCAAAGTAACTCACTCGGATTTACTTTTTCATCGCAAAGGTAAGTATTTCAAACCTACAAACCCTATAATTCGTTCGGAATTTTTAATTTTGTTTGAATGGGAAGCGGGGTGCTGCTTGGCTGCATCCTCCCAAACGCCCCTATAAACAGTAGATTATGAACATCCAAGATATACGCGCGCAATTTCCGATTCTCCAAGAGAAGGTGCACGGCAAACCTTTGGTCTATTTGGACAATGCAGCCACCACGCAGAAGCCCGAGCGGGTCATCGACTGCATCACCCACTATTACAAGCACCTCAACAGCAACATTCACAGAGGTGTACACTTTTTGAGCCAAGAGGCCACGCAGGCGTGGGAAGACGCCCGTGCCGCCGCCGCCCGTTTCATGGGGGCGGGCGAGAACGAGCAGGTGATTCTGACAAAGGGCACCACCGAAGCCATCAACCTTGTGGCGAGCGGTTATGCGCAGGCCCTGTTGAAACCCGGCGACCGCGTGGCGGTGAGCGTGGCCGATCATCATTCCAACTTCGTTACATGGCAGCAAGCCTGCCTGCGCAGCGGCGCCGAATTCCGCATCATCCCCACCCTCCCCGACGGCTCCTTAGACCTCGACGCGCTCGACAAAGAGCTGAAACAGGGGCTCAAACTCCTCTCCATTCCGCATATTTCGAATGTGCTGGGCATTGTCAACCCTATCGGGGAAATCATTGCCCGCGCGCATCGTGCGGGGTGCAGGGTGATGATAGACGGGGCGCAGGGCGTGGCGCATGTGCCTGTGAACGTAGGGGATTTGGACTGCGACTTTTATGCTTGGTCGGGCCATAAGGCATACGGGCCCACGGGCATAGGCGTGCTTTACGGAAAACGCGAGCTGCTGGAGGCTTTGCCTCCCTATCAGTTCGGCGGGGAGATGATTGCCGATGTGGACTTCCAACAGACCACCTTCGCGGAGCTGCCTTTCAAGTTCGAGGCCGGAACACCGCCCATCGCCGAAGCCATTGCCTTGAAGGAAGCGCTCGATTTTCTCTCGGAAATCGGTTTCGATGCCTTGCAGAAACACGAATCGGAGTTAGTTACATACGCCTTCAACCGCCTCAACGAGATAGACGGAATGGAAATCTACGGAGGCCTGGCAAATCGCTCGGGTGTGGTTTCCTTCAATATAAAAGATGTGTATCATTATGATGCGGGCGTTATCTTAGACCAGTTGGGCATTGCCGTGCGCACGGGACATCACTGCGCCCAACCGCTCATGCGGCACCTGAACATACCCGGCACTTTGCGTTGCAGCTTTGCCTGCCACAATACTTTGGCCGAGGTGGACGCGCTTGCGGAAGGTCTCGAAAAGGCTTGTTCAATGTTACGGTAATTCGAAGAAATCATGCTTTCACTACACGATATAGAATGGATTTTAGCCCCCATGGACGGGGTTACCGACCACCCTTACCGCAATGCGTGGATGGAGGTGTTCGGCAACGATTCGCGTCCGCACGCGGGGCGACTGATGCACAAGGCCGTGAGCCCGTTCGTGAGCCTCGTGCAGGGTGAAAAAATCAAACGCTCGCATATCGCCGACCTCCTGCCGCAAAACAACCTCATGGACGTGGAACCGCAGGTGCTGGGCAACGATGCCGATTGTTTCCTTGTCATGGCCAAGACCTTGGCCGATTTGGGCTACCGTTCCGTGAATTGGAACTTAGGCTGTCCCAAACCGCAGATAGCCGCCAAGCAGAGAGGTAGCGGCCTTTTGCCTCACCCCGACCGTATCGACGCCTTTCTGAACCGCGTCGTCCCCGCCTCGCCCCTGCCGCTCTCCGTCAAGATTCGTCTCGGCTACCGCTCTCCCGACGAAGTTTTCAAGGTAATAGAGGTGTTGAACCGCTACCCGCTTGTCTATGTGGCGGTGCACCCGCGCATCGGCACACAGCTCTACGGGGGCGAGGCGGATTGGAACAGATTTGAAGAAACCCTGCGTCTGCTTTCTGCGCCTTGCATCTACAACGGCGACATTCACAGCGTGCAAAAGGCAAAGGAATTTGTTTCCCGTTTCGGAAAGGGAGAACATAAAGTGAAGAGCGTGATGATAGGGCGCGGCGTTATCGCCAACCCCTTCCTGCCGGGAATGCTGGCGGGCCTCTCCTATTCCCCTGCCGATATGCAGATCCTCTTCGCCCGTTTCGTGCAAACGCTTTGGAGCAACCATCTCGCCTGCGGCCTACGTCCCCTCTCCGCTCTCCAACGTCAGAAACTCTATTGGAGTCAATTCCAAGGGCCTTTCCTCCCTCCCACCGCCTTCTCCCACATCAAGACCCTCCAAGACCCCGACTTCTACGAGCGTTTCATATATTCTTTCCCCTGCTGAGCTATCGGGATTATTTTTTAATTTCGCACGGAACATCAGCCCTATAAACATTTGCCATGACGAATACGGATTTTAAGCTGAACCTGACCCGACCGCTCTGTGTCTTCGACTTGGAAACCACAGGCCTCACTATCGGACGCGACCGCATTGTGGAAATCGCCGTCATCAAGGTGATGCCCGACGGCACCGAAAACCGCCTGCACCTCTACATAGACCCCGAAATGGAGATTTCCAAGGAGATTTCGGATATCCACGGTCTCACCAACGCCAAGCTCAAGGAGTTGGGTGCGAAACCCTTGGCCGAATGCGCCGCCGAAATCACGGCCTTTATCGGAGACAGCGACCTGGCGGGCTTCAATTCCAACAAATTCGACATTCCTTTCCTTGTGGAAGAGCTCAAACGGGCGGGCTTCGACTTCGATATGGAGAACCGTTACACGATAGACGTGCAGAACATCTTTCATAAAATGGAAGCGCGCACGCTTGCCGCCGCCTACAAGTTCTACGTAGACCCTAACGGTTTTGAGAACCAGCATACGGCCATGAACGACACCGCCGCCACGCTCAAGGTGCTCCGCGCGCAGATTGTGCATTACGCCGATGCGGAATACACCGACAAGACGGGACAGGTGAGCAAGCCTATCACCAACAATGTGGCCGAATTGGCCGCCTTCTCCACCATCCGCAAGACCGCCGATTTAGCAGGACGCATCGGCTACGACGAGCAAGGCCGCGAGATTTTCAACTTCGGCCAGCACAAAGGCAAGCCCCTGCGCGAATTCTTCCGCACTCCCACGGGGCGCAGCTATCTGGACTGGGTCTTGAACGCCGATTTTCCGCAGAACACAAAAGATGTGATGCTGAAGATATTTAACGAGGAGAATGAAAAGCAGAGAGAATTGACTCCCGTGCAGAAACTGCAAAAGCCCAAGACGCAGGCCGACAAGATCGAAGCGCTGAAAAAGAAATTCTCCCCCGGTCTGTTCGACTGATTTCAAGGCACATCGAATATGGAGCGCAAGGAAATCCTCTTAGGAAAATCGCCCGCGGAACTGCAACAACTCTGCGCCGAACTCGGTTTTCCCAAATTCGCCGCCAAACAAATCGCCCTTTGGCTATACGGCAAGAAAGCACGCAGCATAGAGGCGATGACCGACCTTTCGGCCAAGAACCGCCTATTGTTGGCCGAACACGCCGAAATTGGGTGTGCGGAGCCTTTGTCGGACCAAAGCTCGCAAGACGGCACGCGGAAGTTTCTCTTCGCCACACAGGGCGCGGGGAAAAAGGCCGCGCCGAAATCCATTGAATCCGTTTATATTCCCGAAGCAGACCGCGCCACCCTCTGCGTGTCGTGCCAGTCGGGCTGCAAGATGAACTGCGGTTTCTGCGCCACGGGAAGCCAAGGCTTCAACCATTCCCTGCAAGTGCACGAAATCCTGAACCAATATTACAGCATACCCGAAACGGACGCCGTGAAAAACATCGTCTACATGGGCATGGGCGAACCTTTCGACAATATCGATGCGGTGCTGAAATCGTTGGAGGCGATGACTTCGCCTTGGGGTTTTGCGTGGAGTCCGTACCGCATCACCGTTTCTACGGTGGGCATTTTGCCGGGACTGAGACGTTTTTTAGATGAAAGTTCGTGCCACCTCGCCGTGAGCCTGCACAATCCTTTTTCCGAGGAAAGGGCGCGTTTGATGCCTATGGAGAAAGCCTATCCCGTGGCCGAGGCGATAGACCTCCTGCACCGCTACGACTGGCACGGGCAACGCCGCGTGTCTTTCGAATATATCCTGATGAAAGACTATAACGACAGCCCTTTCCACGCCAAAGCCGTGGTGAAGCTGTTGCAGGGCTTGAATTGCCGGGTAAATCTGATTTCGTATCACGAAGTGCCGGGAAAACCTTTCCGGAAAACCACGCCCGAACGCACCGCAAGGTTTCAGGAAATTTTGCAGCACAACGGCATCATCTGCACCCTGCGCAAATCGCGGGGCGAGGACATCATGGCCGCCTGCGGCCTGTTGGCCAAGACAAAGGGAAACTAAAGCATGCGCTTCAGATAGTCTTGTGTCTTTTCTTCCGCGTCGATATTGAGTTTCTTGCGGATTTTATAAATGGAGGTCTCCACCGTGCGGACCGAACGGTTGGTGAGTTCCGCCGCATCTTTGGCGCTCATGCCCATAGCCAGCAAAGCGCAGAGGCGCAATTCGTAGGGGAGCATGGGCTCTTCGGACGTTTTTTCGATACGCGCCCAAAATTCGGGATTGATCTTGTCGAAGCAAGCCTTGTATTCGTCCCACGCATTCTTGGCATCCAAAAGGCTCACCGCCTTCATCATCTCCGCGATTTTCTCCTTGCGCGAAGCATCGGTCTTGGCCGAAGAAAGTTTCTTCAATCCCTCGCTCAGCGTAAGCAATAATTCATGGCTCTTGAGCAACAGCAAACGTTCGTCGTTGTCGAAAGCCGGGACTTTCGGGGCGGCGGGCTTTTCACGGAGGAGGCTTTCATACGCAACGGGCTTTTCCTGCGGCACAGGCCGTTCCTGCACCTTAGGCCTTTCATACGCCAGCGGTCTTTCCTGCGTGGCGGGCGTGGGGTCGCCCATTTCGCCTTGCGAGAAATCCTGCAAGGTCTTGAAGGTAGGAGCGGGCTTTATCGGATCCCAACTGGTGAGCGGCGATACGGGACGGGCGGGAAGCACCCTGTCTTCGGGGTCGGGCGAAAGACGCTGGATATTGAAGTCCTGTGCGGGCATTCTTGTCTGCGCCACGGGACGGGGCTGAACGGGGCGCGGCCTTTCCACGGCCCGCTCGAAATCCAAAGGCAAATCGTCTATGCTGTGCACCGTGGTCGGCACGGGCTGGCATCCGTAGTTCCTCCTGCCCGAAGCCGAATGTTTCCGACGCGTGCAGGTAAGCAACAGAATAATGCCCGTCAGCATCAACAATACACATACACCCGCCAAACCGAACCACAAATAATCGTTTTCCATATCGCGTCTTCTAAATTATTCTTCCGACAAATCTTCGTTCAAAAGCGCCTCGACTTCTTCGGGCGCAGCCTTGCGCACGGCCAGCACCTTGCCCTTGAAATGCAGGATTTCGCCCGCCAGAGGATGATTGAAATCGAGCGTTATCTTGCCGTTTTCGTTCTTCAACACCAAGGCTTTGTATTCCTTTTCCTCCATATCCACGATAGGCACAATGTCGCCCTCTTTCAACTCGGGTTCCTCGCCCTCCGGCACCTGCGCCAAAAGCTCGCTCTGCGGCACGGTTACGAGTTTCTCATCGTCATACTCCCCATAAGCCTGCTCGGGTTCTATCATCATTTCGAAACTATCGCCCGCCTGCAAGCCTTGCAGATTCTTCTCGATGATTTCAAGCATAAAATCATGGCCCATAAGCACTTCTTCCGGCTCCTCCTCCGTAATTTTCTCCACCACTTCGCCTTGGGCATTGTCGTAGCGCAACGTATAGGCCAACTTGACCATCGTGTCTTTTCCTATCTTCATATCCTTGTTTCTATATCGGGCAAAGGTAAGACTTTTTTGCAGGATGCCCCTACTGCACGAGCAGTTTTCC
>CAMWVZ010000064.1 GCA_947177845.1 uncultured Bacteroidales bacterium
GCGAGAAAGCCGGCGACTACGCCATCAACGTAACCCAAGCCATGCAGGAAGTGGGGCACGAGATTTAATAAGGAAAAGTCCTTAATGAAAAAAGCCGTAATACGATGAGCGTATTACGGCTTTTGTTGTATCGTTGCGCACTGAACACTGCCGAGCACCTGAATGTTACTGGGCTTTATTCTGAAACGCAAGCCACACGGAATCCATGCCTATAGTTTCCGACAATAGCGTAAGCTCGACTAGAAACGCGACAATCCCTGGCATCATCGTACCAACTGCCGCCACGAAACACGCGGAAAAACTCTACACTGAAATTCAGCATCTTATTTCATCATATATTATAATAATAAAATATACTCAGACAAACCGCCGAGAAAGATTTGACGACAGGAAATCGCGGAAATTCTATTTATAAATATAATTTACCGCAAAAAAAGCAATAATTATAATTACGATTATAATAAACAGATTTCGCATCCCCAATAAAAAAGGGCGGAAAACCCAAAGGATTCCCGCCCTGAAACAACCTATCGACAACGCTTACAACGCGTAGCCGCGCAGGAAGTCGATGGACTTTTGGATGAGGGGGTACATCACTTGGTCGTCTTCCACAAAGTTCACTTTCTTGCGATAGGCCTTGAAGAAGTCTTCGAGGATGGCCGAGGACTTGAGCGGACGGCGGAATTCGAAGGCCTGCGCGGCGTTGAACAATTCAATCGCCAACACACGCTCGGTATTGTCCATCACGCGGTAGGCCTTGGTGGCGGCGTTGGCGCCCATGCTCACATGGTCTTCCTGACCCTGCGACGACTCAATCGAATCGACACTGGCCGGGCAGCAAAGCTGCTTGTTCTGGCTCACCACCGAAGCGGCGGCGTATTGCGGAATCATGAAACCGCTGTTCAAGCCCGGTTTCTTCACCAAAAAGCTCGGCAGACCGCGTTTACCCGCAATCAACTGATAGGTGCGGCGCTCGGAGATATTGGCCAGTTCGGCCACGGCAATCGCCAGAAAATCCTGCGTAAGAGCCAAGGGCTGTCCGTGGAAGTTGCCCGCCGAAATCACCAAATCTTCTTCGGGAAAAACCGTGGGATTGTCGGTAACGGCATTCACCTCCTCGAAGGTGATGCGGCTCACATATTCGATAGCGTCTTTCGAAGCGCCGTGCACCTGCGGAATGCAGCGGAACGAATAGGGATCCTGCACGTGTTCTTTCTTGCGTTTGATGATGGCGCTGCCCTTGAGGTATTTGCGGAAAGCGGCGGCGGTGTCCACCTGCCCCTTGTGGCGGCGTACATCGTGAATCTGCGCGAAGAAAGGTTCGATACGGCCGTCGAAAGCCTCCAACGAAAGAGCGCCCACCAAGTCGGCCAACTTGCTCAGTCTACGCGCTTTCAATACGTTGTGCACGGCAAAGGCGTTCATGAACTGCGTGCCGTTGAGCAAGGCCAGGCCTTCTTTCGAAGCCAAGGTGACGGGCTTCCAGCCGTATTTCTTGAGCATTTCGGAGGCGGGACGCTTTTCACCGTTCACCCATACTTCACCCAACCCAATCAAAGGCAGGCACATGTGCGCCAAGGGCGCCAAGTCGCCCGAAGCGCCGAGCGAACCCTGCTGGTAGACCACGGGCACCACGTCGTTGTTGAAGAAGTCGGCAAGACGTTGAATGGTAACCACCTGCACGCCCGAATTGCCGTAGGAAAGCGATTTAATCTTCATGAGCAGCATCAGACGCACCACATCTTCGGGAACGGGATCGCCCAAGCCGCAGGCGTGCGACATCATCAGATTCTTCTGCAACTGCGAAAGTTGCTTCTCGGAAATGCTCACATTGCACAACGAGCCGAAGCCGGTGGTGACCCCGTAGATAGGCTCCTTGTGGGTCTTGGTCTTCTTGTCGAGATAGTCGCGACATTTCTTGACGGCGGAGAGCACATCCTTGCCCAGACGGATCTGCATGTGTCCGTCCATAATCCGTTCGATGTCGTCGAAGGTCATATCCTTCAACGTGATTTCGAAAACTTTTGCTTTCATGCTTGTATCTTTTTTATGATTTCTTCCAGAGAGAGCGGCGTTTGCTCACCGCTTTTCATATCTTTCAGCACCACAACGCCTTGTTCGCGTTCTTTCTCGCCGAGCACCGCCACAAAGGGAATGTGGAGGCTGTCGGCATAGGAAAACTGTTTGCCCAATTTGGCGGCCGAGGGATAGATTTCCACCGAAATCCCGGCCTCGCGCAAGCGCGAGGCCGGCGCGAAACACCATGCGGCTTCCTTCTCGCCGAAGTTCACAAACAGCAACTGCGTGCCGCTCGCCAAGCTTTCGGGATAGAGGTTCAAATCGTTCAACACATCATAAATCCTGTCCGCGCCAAAAGAGATGCCCACGCCCGATACGCCTTTGAGGCCGAAGATGCCCGTAAGGTCGTCGTAACGTCCACCGCCGCAGATACTTCCCATTTGCACGTCCAACGCCTTCACCTCGAAAATCGCCCCCGTATAATAATTGAGTCCCCGCGCCAACGTCAAATCCAACTCGCACGGCACGGAAAGCCCCATATCGGCGATATACGCGAAGAGGGTGCGCATCTCTTCGATACCCTTCAAGCCTACTTCGCTGTCTTTCAAATAGTCTTGCAAGACTTTCAGTTTGGCTTCGGTGTCGCCTTGCAACATCAATACGGGCACCAACTTCTCGACAGCTTCCGCAGGCAATCCCCTTTCGGCCAGCTCCGTCTTCACGGCCTCCAAGCCGATTTTATCTAATTTGTCGATAGCCACGGTGATGTCGGTCATCTTCTCCGGGCAACCCACGGCTTGGGCGATGCCATATAAAATCTTGCGGTTGTTGATTTTCACCTGCACCCGGATGCCGAGACGCTGAAAAACCTCCTGTATCATCTGCACCAATTCGGCTTCGTAGAGCAGGGAATCCGAACCTACGACATCGGCATCGCATTGATAGAATTCGCGGTAGCGTCCCTTCTGCGGGCGGTCGGCGCGCCAGACGGGTTGCAGTTGGTAGCGTTTGAAGGGAAAGGTGATTTCGCCCTGATGCTGCACCACGAAGCGGGCGAAAGGCACGGTGAGGTCGTAGCGGAGCCCTTTCTCGCTGATTTTCGGCAGGAGGTTGCGGCTGAGCGAGGCGCTGTCGTCGGCCTCCACGCGGCAGGGGGCTTCAGGGCCGTCCTGCGGGGCGGCTTTCTCCATGAAATTCCCCGAATTGAGAATCTTGAAGAGGAGTTTGTCGCCTTCTTCGCCATATTTTCCCATGAGGGTGGAAAGGGTTTCCATAGCGGGGGTCTCGATAGGCAGATAGCCGTGCAGTCGATAGACTTCCTTTATGGTATCGAAGATATAGTTGCGGCGGCGCATCTGCAGGGGCGTGAAATCGCGGGTCCCCTTCACCGTGGTCGGTTTTGTTGACATTCCTGTCCTCCTTTATATTAATATAAAAATTCAAAGCACATTTTCAAAACAACGTCGGCTCCTTGTATAATTTAAAGGAGCGCCGATGATAGGGCGTGGGGCCGTGTTCCAAAATCGCCCGATAGTGCGCTTCCGTAGGGTAGCCCTTGTTTCCCGCCCAACCATACTGCGGATATTCCGCATCGAGCGCGCGCATACAGTCGTCGCGGAAAGTCTTGGCCAAAATCGAGGCCGCCGCAATCGACAGAAAGAGCGCATCGCCCTTCACCACACAGACATGCGGCACCTTTCCGTAGGGTTTGAAACGGTTGCCGTCTACCGTGATGAACTCCGGCTGAGGGTTCAACTCCTTCAACGCCAAGTGCATGGCATGAATGGAAGCGTTCAGGATATTCATCCTGTCGATTTCCTCCGGCTCCACCCGCGCCACGGCATAGGTGAGCGCATCGCGCATGATCACCTCGCGCAACGCCTCCCGCTGCTTCTCGCTCAACTTCTTGGAGTCGTTCAGGTCGGGATGCCTGTAGTCGGGCGGAAACATCACCGCCGCGGCGAATACCGGCCCCGCCAAAGGGCCCCGCCCCGCCTCGTCGCATCCCGCCTCGCGCTCACACGCACTATAACGCAGTCCCAACATAACGTTTTCCTATCGTTTTCATCAAACCCTCCAACAAAATCCGCCCGTCGGTATTGCCGAGCACCTCCTCGGCGCAACGTTCCGGATGCGGCATCATGCCCAACACATTGCCTTTTTCGTTGCAGATGCCGGCTATGTTCTCCACCGAGCCATTCGGATTCGCCTCCGCGCTCACCTCCCCTCTTCCGTTGCAATAGCGGAACAATATCTGTCCTTTCTCCTGCATTTTCTCCAACGTTTTCCCGTCGGCGAAATAGCGGCCCGCCTCGTGCGCCACCGGCACCTTGAGCACCTGTCCCTTACGGCAGCCCGCCGTGAGCGCCGTTTGGGTGTTCTCCACTTTCAGATAGGCATTTCGGCAAACAAACTTCCGGTTTTCATTCATACACAACGTTCCGGGCAGAAGCCCCGCCTCGCAGAGAATCTGAAAGCCGTTGCAGACACCCAGCACACAGCCCCCCTTGCGCGCGAAATCCACCACCTTTTCCATCACGGGAGAGAAGCGGGCTATGATGCCCGGCCTCAGATAGTCGCCGTAGGAGAAGCCGCCGGGAAGCACCACGCAACCGCAGTCCTTCAAATCGGCCTCCTTGTGCCACAACCGCACGCAATCCTGCCCCAAAACCTCCGAAAGCACACGGAACATATCCCCGTCGCAGTTCGAACCGGGAAAAGTAATCACCCCGACACGCATGTTTTTCAAACTTATAAATCCTCGCGGCTCACGGGCATCGTCATGCAACGGCAACCGCCGCCGCCCCGCACCAGCTCCGCGCTCTCGAGCGTATACACCACGGGCCTGTCTTCGTTTTCCACCTGCACCTTTGTCTTGCCGTCCACCACATCCCAGGCCGGCACCACCTCGAAACCCGCCTTCGACAGAGCCTCTATCGTGTGCGTGTTCCGTCCGTAGCCCATAATCTTGCCGGGCGCGAACGCAAAGAAATTCGCACCGCTGTGCCATTGTTCGCGGTCGGGATAGAAACCCTCGTCGTTGCCGCAGAAAACGGGTTCGTAGGCATAGCCCAAGCTGTGCAGGGCATCGAAAATAGTGTCGAAGACCGTTTCGGAAACATGGCCGTTCTCCACCTTGAGCAAACGGGTGGAATATTGGTTCTGCCCCATGATGAGCGGCTTGTAGGCCATGCAATGGCTGCGGCTCAGGAAGGTGAACACCATGTCCAAATGGATGAACGACTCCGGCACCATGGGCAAATCCTGCAAAATCACATAAAATAAAGGACATTCCTTCTGCTTGACGGAGATGAACGCCTGCACGCCCTTGCGGTTGGAACGCGCGCCCTGCCCTATCACGAACACATTGCGGTCGCACACCTGAAAGTCGCCTCCCTCCAGGCGGGTGTCGGCATCCACCTTTTCCCACGGGTTGACGCGCGAAGCGTTTTGCGTGAAAAAGGGATGATAGCGGTAGACGAGGTCCGCAAGCAGAATCTCGCGGGAGCGTACATGGGTGGCCATGTGGGCGGGCATGGAATATGCGTTGAAGCAAACGCCTATGTCGCGTGTAAAATAAAGATTGTAAAGCGGATTGAAGCGGGTTCCGGGCACGCCCGCCACCAAACGTTTCGCCAGTTCCTCGGCCGGAAGGTCTACTTTCGCCCATGCTTCCGTTATGGGGTCCTTGGCCAGATAGTCGAGAATGAAACGCCGGGCTTCGGCGCTCTCCCGCAAGGTCTCCACCACCAGATCATCAATGTAGAACACGGGGCAGACCTCCTTCAACACTCCCTCCAATTGCCGGTATTCCTTTTGCGCCACTTTCGTGTTCAATAAATCGCTGTATAAAGCCTCGTGAAGGGAGGAAGGCCCCATTTGTTCCAACTCCGCGCCGGGACGGTGCAGCACCACCCGACGTAAACGCCCCACCTCCGAATTGAGATTCACCTGAACGGTATCCATAAATGTCTTTTTCCTTTAATCCGACAAATTTAGCCATTTTTTCGAGACCCTCCGCCC
>CAMWVZ010000065.1 GCA_947177845.1 uncultured Bacteroidales bacterium
GCCGCGAATCTTCACCTCCTGCATTTCCTGCGCCCGCGTGTCGAGCCCCACATTCAACACCTTCACTCCCTCCCCTTTGGAGAACTGCACCTTCACCTTCTTGTCCTGATAGCCGAGATAACGGAAATTAAGCTCGAATTCGGGACGGTCGACGGCCAAGGTATAGTTGCCGTCTATATCGGCCACCGCGCCAAGACCCGAAGCCCCCACCACCGCCACTTGGGCTTGGGGAAGCGTCATCTTGTCGCTCACATCATAAATCTGACCCTTTACCACATAGTATTTCTGCGCCTGCAACGAGGCAAGCGGGAATAGAATCACGGAAAGAAGAGCAATCAGTACGGTTTTTCTCATGCCGGCAACTTTGGTTCACCTACATTTTTCTGGCAAAAAACATACGAAACTATGCGCACAGCCCCCAAAAAACAAGAACGGTTTTGCTGAAACTTCAACAAAACCGTGTTGATTATAATATAAAAAACTGCGAACCAACAACTTGAACGCAAGTTGCCGATCCGCAGCTTTTTGACCGAAATACTTCGGCAACTAATACGTGAAAGTTCCGTGTTCGGACTCTATCGTCAACATCTTCTTGCTGCTGTTCTCGCAGTGGCCGATTACCTTCGCCTCGAGGTTGAAGTAGCGGGCAATCTTGATGATGTCGGAAGCGATGCTTTCCTTTACATACAGTTCCATGCGGTGCCCCATGTTGAACACTTGGAACATTTCCTGCCAGGAAGTCTTGTTCTCGCCTTGAATCATCGAGAACACGGCGGGCGTGTCGAAGAGATGGTTCTTCACCACATGCAGGTTGTTCACGAAATTCATCACTTTCGTCTGTCCGCCGCCCGTGCAATGGATAATGCCGTGGATGCTGGGGCGGTAGTTGTCCAAAATCGCCTTCACCACAGGCGCATAGGTACGGGTGGGCGAAAGCAGCAGCTGCCCCACGTTGAGGCCTTCCACGCCGCTGGGGTCGGTAAGGCTCTTGCTTCCGGCATAAACCAGTTCGGCAGGCATCTGCGCATCGAAAGTCTCGGGATATTTTTCGGCATACTCATGTTTAAGCACTTCGTGCCGCGCCGAAGTGAGGCCGCTGCTTCCGATACCGCTGTGGAAACGGTCTTCGTAGGTGGTCTTGCCCGAAGCAGCCAAACCTATAATCACATCGCCGTCCTGAATACGCTCGCACGAAATCACTTCGTTGCGCTTCATACGCGCGCTCACCGTGGCATCCACCGCAATGGTGCGGACAATGTCGCCCATATCGGAAGTTTCACCCCCTGCAAAAGTGATGTCGATGTGTTCAGCGGCCATATTGTCGCAAAATTCCTGCGTCCCTTCCACAATCGCCCGCAACACCTCGGCAGGAATACGGTATTTGTTACGCCCGATAGACGAAGTAATCATCATGTTGGTGGTGGCGCCCACACAGAGCAAATCGTCTACATTCATCACCGCCGCGTCTTGCGCAATGCCTCTCCAAACCGAAAGGTCGCCGGTTTCTTTCCAATAGAGATAGGCCAGCACCGCCTTCGTGCCCACACCGTCCGAATGCATCACATTGCAATAGGAAGGCCCGAACAAAGGCTTTTTATTGTCGCCCATTACATCGGGAATGATTTTGCAGAAAGAATTGGATACAATCCCCTTATCTAAATTACTCACGGCTTTCCGCACATCGGTTTTCGAAGGAGAAACACCTCTTTTTTCGTATTTAGATTCTTCCATAATGATGAATTTTATGTTTCTTTTCCGTGATTTACTTTGTCTCCACCACGATTTTCTGTGCCTCGGTGTCGATTTTGTAGGTTCCCAATTTCGACAGAGCCTCGCGGTTGAGGGTAATTTCGGCCGGCGATTCCTCCACGGTCACACACTCGATACGCCCGATAATGAAACCGCCCATTTTCAACTCCTTGAGCTGCAAGCGTTGGTTGGGCAGCACCTCACCATCCGCATTGAACGCCTTTTCCTTATTCTTGAAACTGTTCTTGCCTAAATTTCCCGCCTGCAACAGCCGCATGGCCGCGTCCACGCTCAAGGTGTTGTACTTGGCCTTTTCCTCCACCACGGCACGCATACCCAAGCCATTGGCCACCACGCGGATTTCGGGTTTGCCCGCCGGATTCAGGGTAAAGGGAATCTTGTCGGCCTCACCCATGTCGACCATACCTATCAACACACTCAGACTCCGGTTGCCGGAGGGGATGAAGTCTTCGCGCAACACGCTGAATTCGGTGCGGCGGTTGAGTTGGTGCGCCGCCTCGCGGGCGTCTCCATTAGGCAGGGTCTCGATAAATTCATCGGTCAGCACCACGCCCGAATCGAAAGCATATTCCTTGCCATTGTAGATTGACACCATCGGAGAAATCAAGCGGCGCGGATTGCGGGCGCCGTAGCCCCTTGCCTGCAATCGTTCTCCGTCTATGCCTCTTTGTATCAGATAGTCCACCACCGACTGCGCCCGATATTGCGAAAGCGAATCGTTGGTCATGGCCACGGGGCGCGAATCGGTATGCGAAGCCAATTCGATAACCAAACGGGGATTCTTTTCCAACAGCACAATCAAATCCATCAACGAATCCTGATATTGGGGCTTGAGATCCCACTTACCCAAGTCGTAGAGGATTTCGGGCAACACCACCGCCCCTTTCGGCACGGGTTCGAGCACGAAATCGTGAATGAAGTCCTCGCTCGCCACCAAGCCCACCGTGGTTTCGGTGCCTTCCGCACCCAAATAGTTCTTCTTTTCCACCAACAGCTTATAGGTGGTGTTCTCGTTAATCTGACCGGTACCGAATTCGTAGAAGCCCCTTTGGTTGGTGTTGGTGCTCACCAAGGAACCGTCGCTGCCGGCCAGCGTGATTTCGGCGGCGGGCACGGGCTGCAAGGTAGCCTCGTTCGTCACCGTTCCCGAAATGGTGAAGAGCATATCGGGCAGGTAGAACGAATATATGTCGTCGCTCCCGCGCCCGCCGCCCCGGTTGGAGCTGAACAGACCTTTGTTCTGGTCGGGCAGGAAGCAGATGCCGAAATCATCGGCATGGCTGCATATCGGGTATCCCATATTCTCCACCTTCCCGAAACGGCCGTCGCCCTGCAAGGACGCCCGGAAGATGTCGAAACCGCCCATGGAACCGTGGCCCGTGGAGGAGAAATAAAACAGCGTGTCGCCGCGCAGAAAGGGATAGGCTTCCTTAAACTCGGTGTTGACGCAGCCCGCACAGGGAACGGAAGACCTCGGAGCCCCCTCGGTTGCCGCCTGCGGCATATCGTTCATATTGACAGGTTCGCCGAACTTGCTCCCCTCTCCCACCGCATACCAGATATCCAAATCGCCGTAGCCGCCCTCGCGGTTGGAGGCGAAATACAGACGCTTGCCGTCGGCGCTGATGCAGGGATGAATGAAATCGGCCACCGAATCGTCGCCAATCACCACATCTTCGGGGTCGCTCCATGCCTCCCCGTCGAAAGTGGAGGTGCGGATGATGCAACGGTTCCGCTTTTTCTTCTCGTTGCCGCAATAGGTGTAGTACATCGTGTTGCCGCCGTTGCAGAACGAAGCGTCGCTTTCATTGGCCTGCGTGCTGGTCTTGCCGTTGGCATCCAAAAGTTCCGGCTCGCTCCAACCGCCCTTGGCATCTTGCTTGGAAACAAAGATATCGGAGAACCTCTGCCCCGTCCATGCGTCGTTTTTCTTGCCGCTCACGCCCTCGCGGGTGGAGGAAAAGGCCACGATGTCGCCCTCGGCGGTATAGTAGCGGGGATTCCAATCGCCCGCGTTGGTGTTGAGCTTGCGCACATTCTCCACTTGGTAGCGGGAGGCCTGTGCGGAGGCCTGCGCCCCCCAACGGGCCGCACGAAGCCCTTGCTGCCCCGCGCTGTCGTCGGGGATATAGTCGAGATAGGTGCGGAAATTTTCGGCGGCCGCCTCGAAGTTGCCTTCCCCGAGTTGCAGGTTCGCCAGACAGAAATATACTCCCGGTTCGGCCTTATAATAACCTGCGCGTATGCAACGCTGATATTGGCGCGCAGCCTGCTTGAGCTGTCCGCTGCACCGATACGATTCGGCTATCTGAAAAAGAATACGGTTTTTCTCGTCGGGGTCGGCGTTGGCTTTCCGGCTCATCTTGGCGAAGCCCTTTTGATATTGGGTCACCGCCTCGTTATACATATGGTATTTGTAGGCTGTATCCGCCTTCTTGACTTGTCGGGTCTGAGCCTGCACATAGCCTGCGCCCATAAACGAAAGAACGCTCAGGAGTACCCAAATCCGAAATTTATATATGCCTGCGTCCATAGCCTCAATAATTTGACCGACCTTGCGAATATACGATTTTTTTACGGAGAACAAAAGGGGGCCGTCCTGTTCAGGACGGCCCCCTTTCACGAAACTCTTTTATTTCAATCTTCTACCCTAAATTATTTCGTCTTGGCAATTTCCTTGCGTTCCTTGTTTTCCTTACGGCGAAGCAAGGCGTAGGCGATAGGCGAAGCCACGAAGATAGAAGAATAGGTTCCGATGAGCACACCGCAGAGGATGCAGAACACGAAGCCCCGGATAACCTCACCGCCGAAGATAAAGATCATCAGCAAGGTAACGATGGTGGTGCCGGACGTATTGATAGTACGGGGCAAGGTGCTGTTGATGGCCGTATTCATATTGTCGCGGATGGAGCGCTTGGGATAGAGGCCCATATTCTCGCGGATACGGTCGAAAATAACCACGGTGTCGTTGATGGAGTAACCGATAATGGTGAGGATGGCCGCGATAAAGGCCTGGTCGATGTCTAAGGAGAAAGGCAACACGCCGTAGAACAACGAGAACAGACCGATGGAAATCAAGGCATCGTGAACCAAGGTTACCAAACCGCCCACACCGAACTGCCAACGCTTGAAGCGGATAGCGATATAGATGAAGATGAACACCAAGGCGATAGCCACGGCGATAAAGGCCGAGCGCGTGATGTCGATAGCCACGGCAGCCCCTACCACTTCCGAACTGATCTGACCGATGGATTTGTCTTCGGTGAAAATCTTTTCTTCCACAGGTTGCACGAAATAGCCCTTGCAGCCTTCGTACAGACGATGTTCTACATCTTCGTCCACCTCGCTGCCCGTTTCTTCGATACGGTATTTGGTGGTTACCTTCACTTGGTTGGAAGGACCGAAGGTCTTCACTTCGGGAGCGTCGCCGTCGAAAGCGTCGGTGAGGGTGGCACGCAAATCATTCGCGCTCACCACTTGGTCGAAACGGACCACATAGGTGCGGCCTCCGGTAAAGTCGATACCGAGGCTCAGACCTCTCACGCAAAGCGAAACGATGCAGATGAGAATCACGATACCCGAAGCTATGAAGGCATATTTTCCTTTGCCGATGAAGTCGAAGTTGACTTTCGACAGGAAGTTTTCGGAGAATTTGTGGCTGAAGGTGATGCTGCGGTCTTTGTTCAACCAACGGCTGAACACCAAGCGGGTGATGAAAATGGAGGTGAACAGGGAGGTGAGGATACCGATGCAGAGCGTGGTGGCGAAACCTTTCACCGAACCCGTACCTACATAGAGCAGGATGATACCCGTAATCAAGGTGGTTACCTGACCGTCGATAATGGCCGAATAGGCGTTTTTATAACCGTCCTGAATGGCCATGCGGAGCGACTTGCCTGTGCGGAGCTCCTCTTTCACACGTTCATAAATGATTACGTTGGCATCCACGGCCATACCCAAGGTGAGCACGATACCGGCGATACCCGAAAGGGTGAGCACGGCGCCGATGGAGGTGAGCACACCGAAGATAAAGAACATATTGACCAACAGGGCGAGATTGGCCACCCAACCGGCCTTGTTGTAGAATACGTACATATAGACAAGGATGAGCAGGAAGGCCAAAAGGAAGGAAACCATACTGTGGTTGATGGATTCCTGACCGAGCGAAGGCCCTACCACGGCTTCCTGCACGATGTTGGCGGGAGCGGGCAACTTACCGGCCTTGAGCACGTTGGCCAAGTCCTGACCTTCTTCCACGGTGAA
>CAMWVZ010000066.1 GCA_947177845.1 uncultured Bacteroidales bacterium
TTTAGCGGAACATGGCGGTGGCGCGGTCGAAGATGCCGTTGCACCAAGCGAGGGTCATGCCGTAGTTGCTTACCGGTATGTTGTTCTTCACCAAGGCCTTGATGCGGTTCTCGAGCTGGCGGGCGCTGACCATGCAGCCGCCGCACTGCACGGCCATGGCGAAGTCGGAGAGATTGTCGGGCAGCGGGTCGAGCCCCGAAACATAGACGAATTCGAGCTTCTTTCCCGTCTTGGCCTGTAGGAGCGCGGGAAGCTTCACCCTTCCGATGTCGTGGCAATTGATTTGGTGCGTGCACGATTCGAGCATCAGCACCTTATTGTGGTTCTTGAGTTTAGACAACTGCGAAGTGCCGGCTATGTAGTGTTCGAAATTGCCCTTCTGCTTGGCCAGACAGATGCTGAAACTCGTGAGCGGGCAAGAGGCGGGAATTCTTTGGCTGACAGAGCCGAACACCTGACTGTCGGTGATGACCAAGGCAGGTTCCTTGCGGAGTTTCTTGAAAACGGTCTCCAATTCCTCCAACTGACACAACACGGGCAGCGCATGAAGGTCGAGGCATTGACGGGCAAAAAGCACCTGCGGCAGAATGAGCCGCTCGGTGGGAGCCTCCCCATCGATAGGACAGACCATCACCACACAGTCGCCCGCCTTTATCAAGCCTTCCAAGGCGGGACGCGGGGGAAGGGCGGCCGCCCCGTGCTTCTCGTATAAAGCCCGCAGGGCCTTCAGTATAGGTTCGCAGGGATTTTTCTCGGCCTTTTGCAACGGGGCGGCCGCCTCAGCCTCCCTCACACTGAAATCCACCAACGGATTCTGCGGATAGAGCCGCGCGAGCATGGAGGCGAAACCGGGCGAGAGCGCCGACACATCGGCCTTGTTGTGCACGATGATGAAAGGAACGCTGTTTTCGGAAAGCAGGCGGGCAAAATCTTTCTCGGCCTGCGCGAGACTGTTCTCCGAAATAAGCAGAATGGCCATATCCAGCCGCTGCACATAGTCGAAAGTCTTTTCCACGCGCATCTTGCCCAAACCGTCGGCCTGCACCTGTTCGTCGAAACCCGCCGTATCCACAAACACACACTTCCCTATGCCGAAAATCTCGCACGATTTCTTAACGGGGTCGGTGGTGGTGCCGGGCGTTTCCGAGACAATGGAAATATTCTGACCTGCAAGCAAATTCATCAAGCTGCTCTTGCCTTGATTGCGCTTGCCGAAAATGCCGATATATACTTCTTCCTTTTTCATATCGCGGGCTTTTTTAAGGGGTTCCGGACCCCTAATTTACGAAAATTGCCAATGCGTGACGGAATCGTTATTTTTGCCGTATGATGAGGATTCCCCCTTTTTTGGAAAAAGGCCAGACGGTGGCGGTGATTTCGCCCGCCGGCCGCATCCGCACCGACTGCCTCGAAAGAGCCGTCGAAACGATGCGCCGCTGGGGCTTGGACTGCCGTATCGGCAAATATGTGATGAAACAGCACGGCCCGTGCGCCGGCAGCGACGAAGCCCGTCTGCAGGATTTGCAGGAAGCCTTGGACGACCCAAACGTGAAAGCCATTATCGGTACGCGCGGAGGCTATGGCTCGGCCCGCATCATAGACCGTGCCGACTTCTCCCGATTTCTGCAAAACCCCAAGTGGATTGTGGGTTTCAGCGACATCACGGTGTTTCATTCCCATTTGCAGAACCTCGGCGTGGCAAGCCTGCACGCCTGTATGCCGCAAACCTACCCCGGTGTGGGTTCGCCTCACTACGAAGCCTCGGTGGAAAGTCTGCGCAAGGCGCTGTTCGGCGAACCCCTATCCTACCGCTTCGGGAGCCGCCCGATAAACCGCGCGGGAGAGGCAACGGCTCCTATTGCCGGAGGCAACCTCTCTATCTTATATAGTCTGCGGGGCTCGGCCTCCGACCTGCAACCCGACGGAAAAATCCTCTTTCTCGAAGACCTCGACGAATTCGACTATCATATCGACAGAATGTTGCTGAACCTGAAACGGAGCGGCTGGTTCGAACGGATTTCGGGCTTGATTGTGGGCGCGTTCACCACGGTGCGCAAAGGCGCCAATCCGTGGCAGGGCGATGTGTGGGATATGATAAGGGAATATACCGAACCCTACGCCTACCCTGTATGCTACGGCTTCCCCGCCGGTCACGTTCCCTACAACCACGCGCTCTACATGGGCGTGAATGCCTGTCTGCGGGTGAGCGACACACCCGGCGCGGATTCGTCCCTCCGCTTCCAAATATAACGTGCTATGGAAATGAAACCTCAGAACGCCCGCGAAATGGAATTGTTTTCGAGCGCGGTGAGTCTCTCGGATATGGAAATCTTCATCTTTCCCGAACTGATGTATGCGCTTGTGCTGGCCAACATCATGTCTCCGGAAATTTGGAAATGGCGGGAAGACGCATGGTTTCGCGACATCGAGAAAAAATCGCTTTCCTACCGCACCAACCGCGTCAAGCAATATATCATGGACCATTATGTGTTCAACCTCGATTTGGAAACGTGGGGGTTGACCACGAAAGAGCGCGAAATGGCGCGTTTCCGGGACTTCATCGACCCTGCGGCGCTGGCACAGTCGAACGCCCTTTTTGGATATGAGGGCGATAAGTATTATTATGATGTGGACATCCGCCGTCATTTCGGCTTGGACAAATACACCACCGATGTGATTCCGTATTGGAAGACCGAGACGGTGGAGGCGATGAACGCCTTTAAATTCAAGGAGGGCTACCACGGAGGCGCGGGCGAATGCGTGTCGCTTTCGGCCCTGTATGTGGCGGCGCTGTTTATTGTGGGGCGTATGCCCTTGGACAATATGTTCATGATAGGCACCCCCTTGCATTCGCAGAACTTCTTGGCCGAAAAAGACGGGCTTCTAACCAACAACCGCCGTTTGGTTACCAAGAAGATGTGGTATAACGGCACCGAATTGTCGGCCAAGGCGCGGCGCTCCATAGAGAACGAGCGCATCACGATTGTGTCGCATCTGAGCGGGGTGATGCATACCTTTTATAAGGAAGCGAGCATAGACCCCGAACGCTATGCGTTTTTTGAAAGGAAATTCAAGGAGTTCCTGCATGCCGACCTGTCGTTTGAATATTTCGTGAACTTCCTCTACAGCCGCGAGAAATATTGGGAAAAATTTCAATACCGCCATATCCGCAACGGCAAGGAGTGTTATATTTCGTTGCCCTGCATCTTCAACACGCAACGCAACAGCAAAAACCGTTTCGACAACGAAAGCCGCCAGGCCTTGATAGAGGAAATGGACAGCCAATGTTTCTCGCTTTCCCCCTACCCCGATAAAATCCTCATCAACACCCTTGAAGAGGATTTGGCCGAGGGAAAGACCGAGCGTGTGTTTGCCTGCGGTTTCGCCGACGAACTGCGGGCGTTCCTGCATATCGAGCCGCGTTTGCCGAAGGTGGAGGAAAAGACGTTTACGAAAGGTACGGAACTGAAGATTTCACCGCAACAGAGCCGGGAGGAAATCATCGCCTACCTGCAAGACAAGGCGCACGAGGGCAATGCTTCCGCCATACTGAGTTTCTATGCGCGCCGCGATATGTCGCTCACCGACTGGACACCCTTCATCAAGGCCGCGGTGGAACGCAATCCCGTCTGCCGTCTCGCTTGCCAAGACCGGTCCCTGCCTCAAATCGAGGCCGTCTTGAAAACGATGCCCGACGAATCCATCTACCCGGAGCCGGACCGTCTCGCCCAACCCGACGAAGTTTGGAATTTCCAACGCGGCGACGGATTGGAGAAGGCGATTTTATTCTGGAATATAGTGAAGGAACGCTTTGCCGACGCGCAGGGAGACATGTGCGTGGAAGACGGAAAGGTGACGTTGGTGTGCCGCGCGCCCGATGCGCGGGAAATCTATCGTTTCGAAACTTCTACCTCGAAAAAGCTCGAAACGCGGTTTTCTCTTTGATTTTTCGTATATTCGCAGGTTTGCACGAAATAAAACATTATTTTATATGAAACGAGTATTTATCATGCTTCCCTTGGCAGCCTTGGTTGCCTTGGGGGTATCATGCAAAAGCAACGGAACAGTGGAAAACACAACACAGACCTTGGATTTGGCCAATATGGACACCACGGTCAATCCCAAACAGAACTTCTATCAGTATGCCTGCGGTGGCTGGATGGAAGCGCACCCGCTTACGGGAGAATATTCCCGTTATGGTTCTTTTGACAAATTGGGAGAAGACAATCAGAAACAAATCAAGGATTTGGTGGAAGAACTCGCCGCCAATGCGGGCAGCCGCAAAGGGGATGCCAAGAAAATCGGCACCTTGTTTAATTTAGCCATGGACTCGGCCACGCTGAACGCACAGGGCAACGAACCTATCAAGGAAGATTTGGCGGAAATCGAAGCCATTGCCTCGCACGCCGACGCGCTCGACATGCTGGTGAAGATGCACAAGGAATCGGCCAACCCGTTCTTCGCCGCCTATGTATCGGGCGACCCGGGCGACAGCAAGAACAATCTCTTCCAGCTCTATCAGGCCGGCACCACGCTTCCCGACCGCGACTACTATCTCGAACCCAAGCACAAGGCTATCTACGATGCCTACGTAAAGCACATGCAGAAGATGTTTGAACTCTGCGGTTTCGATGCCGAAACGGCGGCTGCCAAGTGCGAGAAAGTGCTGAAAATCGAAAAGGCTTTGGCCGAAGCGCAATACGACAAGGTGCTGTTGCGCGACCCGAGCGCCAACTACGACAAGATGACCTTGGACGAATTGGTGGAAGCCGCGCCGCAATTCCCGTGGAAAGAATATGTGAAGGCGCTTTCGCCCAACTATGAAATCAAGGTGCTTTCGGCCGGTCAGACCAACTTTATGAAGGCCATGGCCAAGATTTTCGCCGAAAGCGATTTGGAAAGCCTCAAGGCTTATTTTGAATGGAATCTGATTCACAGCGCCGCCGGTTATCTGAGCGACGATTTCGTAGCCGAGAACTTCGACTTTTGGGGCAAGACCATGTCGGGACAGACCGAACAGCGTCCGCGTTGGAAACGTGCCGTAAACTCGGTGAACGGTGTGCTGGGCGAGGCCGTAGGCAAGATGTATGTGGAAAAATACTTCCCCGCTTCGGCCAAGAAACGTATCCGCGAACTGGTGGAAAACGTGCGTCTGGCCTTGGGTGAACGCATGGCCGAAAACACGTGGATGGCCGACTCGACCAAACAGAAAGGCAAGGAGAAATTAGATGCCATTTTGGTGAAGGTAGGCTATCCCGACCAATGGCGCGACTACGGCAAGTTGAAAATCGACGGTGGCGAAAGCTACTGGGCGAACATCAAACGTGCCTCGCGTTTCGAAATGGATTATATGATGGGCAAGCTGGGCAAGCCCGTCGACCGCAACGAATGGTTGATGAACCCGCAGACGGTGAACGCCTACTATAATCCCACCACCAACGAAATCTGCTTCCCCGCCGCCATTCTGCAACCTCCTTTCTTCTATGCCTATGGCGACGACGCTATCAACTACGGCGGCATCGGTGTGGTGATTGCCCACGAATTGAGCCACGGCTTCGACGACAAGGGCCGTCTGTATGACAAGGACGGAAACATCAACGACTGGTGGGGCGAAGAAGATGCCAAGAATTTCGAGGCTCGCGCCCAACTGATTGTAGACCACTTCAACGGCATTGAGGTTTATCCCGGTCTGTTCGCCAACGGTCCCTTGACCTTGGGTGAGAACATCGCCGACAACGGAGGTGTGAACGTATCGTTCGCCGCCTTGCAGAAAGCGCTGAAAAAACATCCCGTGGGCGACATCGACGGCTTTACGCCCGCACAGCGTTTCTTCCTTTCGTATGCCAACCTTTGGGCCACCAACATCCGCGACGAGGAAATCCAACGTCTCACCATGCTCGACGTTCACTCCCTCGGCAAATGGCGTGTAAACGGCACCCTGCCCCACGTAGACGCTTTCTTGGAAGCTTTCGACATTCACGAAGGCGACACCATGTGGCTCGCTCCCGAAAAACGCGC
>CAMWVZ010000067.1 GCA_947177845.1 uncultured Bacteroidales bacterium
CTTCTTGGCGGAAGCGGCTTTTTTCGTCGAGGCGGCGGCTTTCTTCGTGCCCGTGGCGGCAGTTTTTTTCGCAGCCGTAGCCGTTTTCTTCGCCGTCGTGGTCTTCTTCGTAGCCGCAGCGGTCTTCTTTACCGCCGGCTTCTTCGCAACCGTTGTCTTCTTTGCCGCCGTCGCTTTCTTGGCCGCGGCTTTCTTCTCCTTCTCCATTTCGGCTTTCACCTCCTTCACGGTGGCCTTCACCGCCTTCGTCACTTTCTTGCTTGCCTTGACAGCCTCTTTCTTGGCCTTTTCCAAAGCCACCTTACCTTTGGCAACCACTTCCTTGCCTTTGGTATTCTTCAATTCGTTCACCTTGCTTCCGGCTTCTTCCGCCATTTTTTTCAATTTGGCCGAAGCCACCCGCCCTGTAGCCTTTACAGCGGCGATAAAGTCTTCTTTTTTCATAGTTCCGTTTTCGTTTAGCAGTCCTCCCTCTTCGAGACGTTCGAGGAAGTCGGACCAAACATTCATATAATTGATGTAGGCATCGTAAGGAGAATCGTAGGGGTTGAGATAGCGGATGGAGGGACGGGCGGTGAAATACTTGGTGGACATGAAACTGAGGTTCTCCACCCCCATAAGGAAGCGGAAATCCTTTTGCAGTTCCTCGTCCCCGCACACACGCATCACCTCGCAGACCCTACGCCAATTTTCCACCACATCCTTTTGCAACTCGTTGGCGTAAAGAGCGGTGAGATCCTTTTCCTCGTCGAGGTTCGACACCGTGAAAGGCACATACAAGGTGGGATAATCCTCTTTCAGGCTGCAAAGTTTGGAGGGATTCACAAACACATAATCCGTATCGGAAACGATATGGTTCACAAGCGCTTCGAAAAATTCGAAGATACCGCTTCCCTCGTCCTGAAATTCACCCAACACGCCATAATTCATATAGAGGGTGATATGGTCGTTGCCGTTCGTAACCCCGCGGTCCACTTGCATCCGCTCGATGAATTTCTCGGCGGTGAGAGGCCAGAAACCGCTGTTCCTGTCCGAGAAACGGAGCGAAATATCCTCGCTCAAGACACCGTCCCGCAAGATAATCTTCAATTTGGAGGTGGGATGCGAATAGAGCACGTGCGAACTCTTCCAGCCCAACACCGGCTTGGCGCCTTCGGTCATCACACCTGCAAAACCCATTTGCGCCACACTCTCCCCGATTTCGTCATCGTAGAGCAAATGCGAACCGGCCAATACCGAGGGCTTCTGTCCGAACACCTCGGCCAAGCGCTCGCGGTGCAGTTTCACCTGCTTCTTCCACAATTCCCGGTCTAAAATCGCCGTGGCGGAGCTGCTGTAATCGGTGGCCAGAAGCTCCACACCCTTGCGGGCGATGAGGCTCTTGAAATCGTCGAGCACTTCCGGCATATACCATTCCATTTGGTCCATCGAACAACCCGTAAACACAAACGAGAAGCCGAACTTGTCGCCATGTTTGTCCAACAGAGCGTTGAGCATGGCGTTGGCCCGATAGTAGGTGCGCTCCGAAAACCTCTTCAACAGATACTTGTTGCGATAGTCGTCGTAGTAGTTGTGCCTCTCCCCTATATCGAAGAAACGATACGAGCGGAGATAGAACGGGTGGTGCACCTTGAAAACGATACTTACGGTATTCATGATATAGCCTCCTTATAAACCTGTTTGATTTTCTCGGCCGCCGAACTCCATTTGAGCTGCTGGGCATCGGCCGCGCCCATGCGGGCGAACGTCTGCGAAAGCGCGGGATAGTGCAACAGCCCGTAGATGGCGTCGGCCATGGCGTCCACATCCCAAAAATCCACCTTGAGCGCATGACTGAGGATTTCGCTCACGCCCGATTGTTTGGAAATCACCACGGGCACATTCGAACGCATGGCCTCCAAGGGCGAAATTCCGAAAGGCTCGGACACCGAGGGCATCACATACACACTGCTCATTCCATACATCCTGTCCACATCGGCACCTCGCAGAAAACCGGTGAAGTTGAAGCGGCGTCCCATGCCCAAGGCCGCCACACGGCGCACGATAGTATGCAGCATATCTCCCGAACCCGCCATGACGAAGCGCACGTCCTTGTCCTTTTCCATAACAAGGCGCGCGGCCTCCACAAAGTATTCCGGCCCCTTCTGATAGGTGACGCGTCCCAGAAAAGTCACAATCTTCCTGCGGCCGCGCGCCTTTTCGTCCATAGGCTCCTTGTCGGGCCCGGGCTCCACGGCGTTGTATACGGTGGTGACTTTGGCCGGGTCTATGCCGTAGCGCTTGATGACAATCTCGCGGGTGTAGTTGCTCACCGTGATGATTTTGTCGGCGGCGAGCATACCTTCGCGCTCGATACCGTAGACAATGGTGTTGACATTTTCGCCGGTACGGTCGTATTCGGTGGCGTGCACGTGAATCACAAGAGGCTTGCCGCTGGCTTTCTTGGCGGCGATGCCCGCACGGTAGGTGAGCCAGTCGTGGGCGTGAATCACATCGAAATCATAACCCGTGGCCACTTTCACCGCCACCATGGCGAGGTTGTTCACCTCGTCCATCAGGTTGGCACGGTAGGCACCCGAAAAAGAATACTTGCGTTTGGAATATATCTCGGTGTCGAAATGCGAAGCGCGTTTCAAGGCCTTTTCCAAACTGAAATACTGGTCTGTCCCCACATAAGGGATAAGGTTGGCTCCGGCTTGTATATACGTGAGGTTCTTGAAAATCTCCTTGTAGAGAGGGTGGCGCAAATCCACTTCCACATCCGAGGCGTTGACCAGATGCGCCACGCCTTTGTCCTCGTCGCCATGCAGGGTGGGAGCCACGAAAATCACCTCTACGTTTTGAGCCAATAATCCCTTGCACATTCCGTAGCAGGCCGTGCCCAAGCCTCCCGAAATATGCGGAGGAAACTCCCAACCGAACATTAAAACCCTCATATGCTAACTTTTAATTATTGTCAACCATTGCCTTCATGCGCAAAAGCTCCGCCACGCTCCATGCCTGACTGACGGCACCTTTGGCCGCATATCCGGGATCTCCGTCGTAGATTTCGGACACCGAACCCAAACACAACTCACCTAAAGCCGGTTCGAAATCTTCGTATAAACGTGCGGTCAACGCCCTGCCGCTCTCGCCGTATACCTTGATGCAGGCCTCGGCGAAGTGCCCCAGCATCCACGGCCACACCGTGCCTTGATGATAGGCCATGTCGCGTTTGTCCTGATCGCCCCGATAAACGCCCTTGTAGCGCGAATCGGAGGGCGCGAGGGTACGCAGGCCGCGCGGCGTGAGCAAAAACGTGCGGACGGTGTCCACCACCAACTGCCCCACCTTCTCGCTCACGGGCGAATAGGGCATAGAAACGGCTATAATCTGATTGGGGCGTATGCTCCAGTCGCGGATGCCGTTCTTGACGGTGTCGGCCAGATATCCTTTTTCCTTATCCCAAAACGTCTGTTTGAAAGTGGCGGGAAACTGCTCCATGCGGGGCTCCCATGTCTTGACAAAATCCGTTTTCCTACCCTTGCCGCAGGCCTTCTCGGCCTCGATGGCGAACATCACGGCGTTATACCAAAGGGCATTGATTTCCACATCCGCTCCGTCGCGGGGCGTAACGGGTTTTCCTCCCACCACGGCATCCATCCATGTGAGGGCGAAACCGTCCCTGCCGGCATAAATCAGTCCGTCTTCCCCCATTCCTATTCCGTAGGGCGAGCCCTGTCCCGAAGCGTAGTTCTCTATCACCTGCTTCACCGCATCGCCGAATTCCTGCCAAACGGCCTTCATATCGCCCGTATGCAAGACATATTGCTGCAAGGCCCATACGAACCACAGCGGCGCATCCACCGAATTATAGGCCGAGGCTTCGCCGTAGCCCACATTGGGAAACAGCCCGCCCACCTGATCCTTGAGCATGGCGCGCATCACAGCCAAGAAGTCGTCTTCCCTGCCCGTGCAGAGCGTCAGGCCGGGCAAGGCGATAAAGGTATCCCGTCCCCAGCTTCCGAACCACGGGTAGCCCGCCATAACCTGCAGGCGTTTTTCCTTGCGCACCAAAAACGAGGCGGCGGCAGCCTTGAGACAGTTTTCCGAAGAATCCAAGGGAATGAGCGCCTGCACGCCTTGCTTGAAAAGTTTTTCGGGGTCGTCGCTTTTCTTGAGCGGGGAAAGTCCGGCGCAGAAATACACCGACTCTCCCGGTTTGAGTTGCATACAGAACGTACCGGGAGTGAAAAGGTCTTCCCGATAAGGATAGCCGCGTTCTTCCTCGCAGGCATATTCCACCTGATGATACCAATCGGGACGGACTTCCATGCGGCAAGGCACCGAGACTTGCAGATAGAGGTCGGAGAAACCGGGATACATACAGCATTTGATGCCTTTCTCCACAAACTGGGCCTGCGTGCAGGCGCTGTCGTTGCACACGGTAAGCTGATGCGCGTTGCGGAAAGCAAGGAAAGGACGAATCTCGAGCGAAGTTTCGGAATGGGCGTCCACCAGCGTATATTTGAGGAAAAGCCGGTTTTCGGTGGGGTGCATCAGAAGTTCCTTGGTGAGCACCACGCCGCCCACATGATAGGTCCACACGGGGTGGGTGCGGTATTCGAACCGCTCGATATATTTATGCCCTTTGGGTTCGAACACGCCGCCTTGGTATTTCTTCACGCCGAGATGAAAATCCCGCTCGCGTTGCATCACGGTCTCTTCCACCGAAGAAAGCAACACGAAGTTATCTTGACTCAACGCGGGTTGGGCGCAGACAAACAGCCCGTGATATTTGCGGCTGTTGCAACCCGCCAGCGTGGAGGAAGCATAGGAACCGTTTTGCGAGACGCAAACAAACTCCTTGTTTAGCGAATCTTCCAAATTGGAAAGACGGTTTTTATCGAAATCGAAAATCTCCATAATCTTACCGTATCACAAGTTTCATTGTCACCGTTCTGCCGTTCGTCAACACATGCACCATATAGACGCCGCTGCGGTCGAGAGACAGACCGTGTACACCGGGCGTCATTTCCTTGCGCAGGACAAGCCGGCCCGTCATATCATATATCGCCACGGTACCGGCATAGGTCATCTGCAGGTTGAACGCGCCGACCGAGGGGTTGGGATAGACCGACACACCGGCTTCCCTCGCCTCTTCTTCGTTGTCCAAAGTGGCGGTATAGACATATTTGTAGTCCGAAAACTTCTCGATAGTGGCGGCGGCACTGTCATACACCGCACTCACGCGATATTCGTATTCGCTTTTCTCTCTCGACAGATTGACATCCGTATATTCAAGACCCTTCAACAAGGCTTCGTTGACTCTTTCACCGTCGCGATACACATGGAAACCTGTCAATTTGAGGCCGTCGCTCGTGGTCTTCCGCGCATAAGCGGGGGCTTCGGCACCACGGTCGGAAAGGTTCAGCACAGCATTCATCGTCATCACTTTTCCGGCTATATACGCTTGGGGATCGGGTGCGGAAGCCGCCGCTTCAATATCCCGTTGCCGCACCACCAAAGCATTGATACAAAGGTTTGCATCTACACCCAGACGATTCAGATTGTCGAATTGTTCGCCATTTCCCGAAATCAGGTCGGAATACTGAGGCTTGCCCGGACCGGCGTCGTAGACAAATACGCTGTTCACCTCTTCGGGATTGTAGGCTACCGCATAACCCACCCCGATTTCATATTCCTGTTTCATGCGGTAGGCCTTGGTGAAATAGCTGCGAATCCACTCCCATGCCGAAAAACGACCGTCGAAAGGTTGCACATGCACCAATATGTCATCCACATAAATCAACGTACGGATATTCTGCACCTGTGTGGTTCCCAGCATGAATTCCACGCCCACTAAATAGAGGTCTTCGCTAAATTTGGCCATATCGTCGGCATCCCAACCGATAGCGCAATATACCTCCGAAGCAT